>JALAGR010000072.1 GCA_022712335.1 Pediococcus sp.
CAGTTTGAGATTTTATATAATTTTAGAAATTTTTTTGGATCACTACTAGATTATAAGTTTTCTTCAGCTTGAATTTCAGCAACTCGTTCACTAATCTTCAAGAATGGTAGGTATAAAATTACTCCAACCACAATGATCAAGATTTGCAAAATGACTGCACGCCAATCTCCAGCCGTTGAAAGATATGGTCCAATCAAAGGTGGCGTTGTCCATGGTACCAACACGACCGTTCGACTTACACAGCCACAAAGTGTTGCAAAGTAACCCATCAAACTACCGATTACTGGGAACAAAACAAATGGAATAATCAAAGGTAAGTTGAAGACGATTGGGAAACCAAAAATCATTGGTTCATTGATATTAAAGATACCGGGAGCTAATGATAACCCCGCGATTTGACGTGAAGATTTAGCCTTACTAAAAATCAAAATAGCGATAATTAATGCAATTGTACTACCTGAACCACCAATCAAAGTATAGTTACTTACGAATGATGTTGTAATAATATTTGGAATATCTTGATGGTGAGCATAGGCCGTCATGTTTTCGTTCATATTAACTAAAACAAGCGGATCAAGTAATGCACCTGATAAAACAGTTTGGTGAATACCTAAACCAAAGAGGAAGTTAGCTAAAGTATAGATTACACAGTAACCTACAATACTTGTATTAAATCCGCGCAATGGTTCTTGAATCCAAGTTTTAATTAAATTAATCAAATCTGTATCAAAGAAACCAACTAGTAAAGCTGCAATAATAGCAAAGAATGACATTAACAAAATAGCTGGAATTAAAACACTAAATGAAGCAGCAACTGCGGGTGGAACATTTTCACCTAGATGAATTTGCAATTTTTTAATTGAAGCAAGTTTGATGAAAAGTCCTGTTGCAATCAATCCAACAAAAATACCACCAAACATCCCTTGTGTACCAGTATTTAAATAACTCAACCCACCAGTAACCGTTGCCATTTTAGCACCAGCTGAAGCAACTGTTCCAAGTTGAATACTACCTGGCATCAAAATAAAAATACTTGCTAATGACATGGCAGCAGCTGAAATCGGATTGTTAAATCCTTTATTACGTGCCAAACTATAACCAATCATTGGTGCAACTAAGATTCCAGCAACGTTCAATGTTCCATTCACAATGGCATTTCCGATCACTTGGAATTTAGTCAGCATATCGCCACTCAAGAACCATGTAAATATAACATTGTTCAATAACACCCCAATCCCAGCAACAATAAACATTGGTAGAATTACAGCGAACGCATCACGTAATGAACGAAGGTACACCCAATTCCCAACTTTTACTGAAATTTCGGTAAATTTGGCAATGAATTTAGAGTTTTGCATCTTATCATTGACTGACTCTTTGTTCGAACTACCCATTTTAAATCCTCCCGTCAAAAGTTATCTTCTAAATTGTCTCCATTGGATTCAATTACTTGTTTAAACCACTTGTAACTTTTCTTTGGTACACGTTTCATATCACGCAATTCGTGATTACCACGATTAACATAGACCATGCCATAGCGTTTCTCCATATTTCCTGAAGAACTCGGAATGTCAATCAATCCCCATCCTAGATAACCCAGAACTGGCACACCATCGTCGACGACCGCGTCGATCATAGCTTGAATATGATCACGATGGTATTCAATTCGATAATCATCTTGAATTTCAGAACCATCAAATGTTTCTTGATACCCAATCCCATTTTCAATTGGGAACATTGGGATTCCATATTCGTTGTAGGTTTTAGTGATTACATCTCGGAATCCGAGTGGATCAATGTTCCAACCCCAGTCAGTCGCTTTTAAATATGGATTTTCAACTCCACCATCGTCGAGGTATCGGTTCGGCATCGTACCTTGTACAATTTTCGTCGAATCTACCACATTGCTGGCATAGTAGCTAAAGGCAATGAAATCACTCTTGAGTTGAGCGAATTCAGCGCGATCTTGCTCCGTAAAATCAATATCAAACTGATGATTTTCAATGTACTGGGTGACTTCTGTGGAATAGCGTCCGTGAACCCACACGTCTAATAAATTACGGTTCAAAAATTCATCGATTTGTCGTGCGTAATAGACGTCACGTGGACGACAGCTCTTCGGATAAGTTTCTACGTACGCTAGCATTCCACCGATTTGAGCATCACTCGTGGCATGGACATAGTTGGCAACTTGCGCATGTGCCGTCATCACGTGATGAGCAATCAATTGTAGTTCTTCATCTGTTTGGTCGCCTTTCAGATATCCTGCAATTCGGAAAGCTTCCGTCTGTGAATACAAGTTTTGTTCATTAAACGTAACCCATAACTTTACTCGGTCACTAAAGCAGTCCACCATTTTTTTACTAAAACGTACGAAGGCATCAACAACATGTCGACTAGCAAAGCCGTTATATTTTTCAGCTAAATGGAGCGGCATATCAAAATGGTACAAACAAATCATCGGTTTGATACCCCGGCTCAATAAATCATCAATCATTTTGTCATAGTATTGAATACCTTCATCATTGAAGTCTCCGTCGCCAGTTGGATTTACCCGACTCCATGAAATTTGAAAACGATAGCAGTTCATCCCCTGCTCTGCCATCAAATCAAAGTCTTCGTCATAACTATGATAGTTATCGATTGCAACATCCCAATTTGAAGTGGTTTCAGTTGCTTGATATGTATCGTAA
>JALAGR010000073.1 GCA_022712335.1 Pediococcus sp.
GAAAAATACAAAGGTATTATTCCCGCATTTTACGCATGTTATGACAATGAAGGTAATGTTAGTCCCGAACGAGTTCAAAATTTAGCTAAGTATTACTTAGAAAAAGGTGTAAAAGGCCTTTATGTTGGTGGTTCATCGGGAGAATGTATTTATCAAACGGTTGCTGAACGTAAATTGGTTTTGGAAAATGTAATGAAGGCTGTTGGTGGTAAATTAACAATTATTGCTCACGTGGCAGCACCATCAACACGCGATAGTATTGAGTTAGCGAAGCATGCTGAAAGTGTTGGTGTAGATGCACTTGCAGCAATTCCACCAATTTATTTTGGTTTGCCTGAACACGCTATTGAAGCATATTGGACAAGCATGATGGAAGTTACTGATTTAGATTTCATTATCTATAACATTCCACAAACTACAGGTTATGCTCTTTCGGAAAATCTATTCAAACGAATGATGGCAAAAGATCAAGTGATTGGGGTTAAAAATTCATCGATGCCAGTAATGGATATTAATATGTGGAAGCTACGTGCCGGCAAGGATAACATTGTATTCAATGGTCCAGATGAACAATTTGTTGGTGGACGCGTCATGGGCGCAGATGCTGGTATCGGAGGAACTTACGGTGTTTATCCAGAACTTTTGATGGAAGCTGATCGCTGTGTTCGTGAAGGGGAGCTTGAAAAAGCACTTCAAATCCAACTTAAGATCAATGATTTAATTTCAGAATTAACTTCATTTAAGGGTAACTTGTATGATGTGATGAAATTAATTTTAGCTAAGCGTGGAGTAGAAATAGGGCGTGCTCGTAACCCATTACCACATGTTGAAGATGATGAAATGGATCAAGTTGAAGAAGTTCGTCAACACATTGATGCTGCAATTAAAGAATTCACTAAATAATAAAAATGCTGAACTGGGACAAAACTAAAGTAATGCTTTTCAAAAACGAAAAGATTCTTAAAAAATAGTTTTGGTGTTTTGACTTCAATAGAGCCAAAACATGCGCCAAAAGCCAGTTTGTTCCGCTTAACCCAAAAACGACCATCATGCCAAATCCAGGCATGATGGTCGTTTTCAGTTAATGCTCGCAAACTACCCGACTTTTGTCCCACTCTCATTTTTAGATTTAAATCTGGTCCCAAACATCTGCCCCCAAAGTAGGGAAGAGATGGACGATTCGGGCCATTTGTTCAGGTGTAAATTGAAATTCAATTGCAGGTAACAAAACATTGATTGCATCTGCAGCATGTTCGCTAACTTCGGAAGCTCCAACTAAGTGATGATCTCGATCGTAAATTAAGGTGTTATCACCTAAAGTTTCCTTATCAACTTGGCGGAACCAACCGTCAGGAAGATGGTTGGTTTTGATTGTATAATCAGGATTTTGTTGAGCTTCAGCAACGGTGATTCCAACTTCAGCAATTTGTGGTGAAGTGAAAACGACGGTTGGAATAGCAGGATAGTTGATTGCTGCAGTGGTCTTATCAGTGAAGAGTTGCGTTAGATAGCTAGATTCAAAGATTGCAGTAGGTGTTAGTTTGGGTTGCTTTTTATCGACTACGTCACCAGAGGCGTAAATGTTTGCGACACTGGTTTGAAGGTGGTCGTTAACTTCAATCCCATTTGAATTGTAGTTGACACCAACTTCATCTAGGCCAAGTTTTTCAACGTTGGGGATGCGACCGGTGGCGTCTAGAATCCAGTCGGTCGTAAGCGATTCGGTGTCGTTATAGGTGATGGTGAAATGAGAACCATCCTCCATAAATTGATCCACCTCAGCGTTATAAATGAACTTCACCCCACGTTTTTCAAGGTCGTCAATGACCTGTTTAACATAGGATTGATTGAACTTACGCAACGCCCGGTCGTGACGTAAAAGAACCGTTACATCTGCTCCAGCAGCGTTAGCAATCGTAGCAAATTCCATACTAATATAGCCTGCACCAATGATTACAATATTTTCAGGAAGGTGCTTCAAGTTCATAAAATCAGTACTATCGTGCGCTAGTTCGGCACCAGGAACGTCCAAACGGTGAGGGCGAAGTCCGGTAGCAAGCACAATTTTATCGGCAGTGTAGCTTTGTTGATTAACTTCAATTGTGTGAGCATCAAGCAACTTACCGCGACCACGGATAATTTTGATATCGACCGAGTCGAGTAATCCAGTAATCATGTCTGGCAAACCATCGATAACTTCGTGTTCATGTTCGACGTTAGCCGCCCAATCAATCGATAAATTCCCATTTATAATGCCATCGAGACGCTCTTGATGGCGTAAAAGTTGGACAGGATTATCCAATGTGATTTTAGCGTTACAACCGCGATTTGGACAAGTCCCCCCGATCTTGTCAGCTTCGACGACGCCAACGCGTTTGCCACTATTAGCGAGTGGAATTGCGCCATCAAAGGTGCCGTGTCCCGCGCCTAGATATAAAACATCAAATTGATAACTTTCAGTCATTTAATTACCTCCATCCTAAGTTTAGGTGAACAAACAATTCTCATTGTTGGCACGAGCATAACAAAGAAAAGGTATGGATTGCAAACGATTACAACTGTCGCAGGAAACACAAAAAACAAACCTTAGCAAAGTATAAGGTTTGTTTTGACAAATTATTTTCGACTGTATTTATAGGTGATAGTGTAGGATTTTTCAGTATTAGCAGGTAAGCTAACGTCACCAAAGCCATCATGGTTATGTGTGTCGGGTAATGTTTGAGCTTCAAGTGCGACACCGCGGTAAGGAGCGCCTTTGCCATCGTTGAGATGCAAACTATCATCCATTGCATTAGCAGTGTAAACCACTAAACCGTTCCGCTCGGAGTAAATTTCAATTTGATCTTTGCTATCGAGATCTTGAAGTTGAGCAATCTTACCAGGCTGATTAAGTTTAAAGATATCATCTAACCCTTTTTCAGATGTAAATTGTAATTGGTCAATACTATCCTGCAATAAACGTGGACGAGAAAAATCAAAGGCTGTGTTTGTCGTATCTAGCAATGTACCAGTAGGAATTTTTTGATCGTCCACTTCCAAATACTGGGTGCTGTTGATTAGTAGTTGATGATTTAAAATCGAAGGCGTTTCACTAAGATTAAAGTAAGCGTGGCAAGTAGGATTGAAGAATGTGTCCTGATCAGATTTACCGCTATATGTAATGCTGACTTCGTTATCATTGGAGAGTTTAAACGTGATTTCTACGTCGATATTACCGGGATATCCATCTTCAGTAGATTGGATTTTCCGAAATAATGTTACTGAAACAGCATCGGAATCTTTATGGAGGCGATAGTTCCACATATAACTGTAAAATCCATGGGGACCGCCTTGATGGTTATTATCACCTTCGCTACTTGGTAAATGCACACTTTTACCATTCAAAAGCATATCACCATTTTTAATACGTCCGGCAGTACGCCCAATGGACATTCCAACATAAAATAGATTATCAAAGTATTTTGCAGTGTGATCAAAACTTAGAATCAAATTTTTAGCGCCGTTTGTAGTAGGAACTAAAAACTCGTTAAGAATAGCACCCATAGTTAATACCCCAACTGAAACGGAGTGATCGTTAGTTAAACGAATTTTTTCAACATTATGACCTTGATATTGGTCGAACTGGATA
>JALAGR010000074.1 GCA_022712335.1 Pediococcus sp.
AAAAACACGTAAAGTACATTTGAGGTGATCAAATGGAAATACGTGATTTTTTAATTAGAATAAAAATTGGTACAAATTTTGGCATTAAAAAGCAGTATCAAATTTACAAAGAGGTCCGCGAAATATCGAATTTATCAGTCACAGCATGGGTTCAATCAACTAACTTAATTAAAACGAATCAAAAAGATGAATTAATCGCGATGCTCCACAGCGAGGCATTAAAACAAAAAATCCATGCCAATGAACAAAATGGTGGAATTCTTACTATATTAGATGAGATGTATCCAGCGTTATTGCAAGAAATATATTGCCCGCCGACCGTCCTATTTTATAATGGGAATTTATCTTTAATAGGAAGACAACGTTCGATTGCCATCGTCGGAGCTCGAATGATGACGACCTACGGAGAACAGGCGATTAAATGTCTGATTCCAGGCGTGGTCACGAACCAATTGACCACAGTCAGTGGGCTTGCTAAAGGAGTTGATGCACTGGTTCATCAGGTCACTTTGGCTAATGCCGGAACGACGATTGCGGTGATTGGAAATGGACTAGATGTCACGTATCCAAAGCAAAATTTCCTACTGCAAAATCAAATAAAAAAAGAGGGTTTAATTCTTAGCGAATATCCAATGGGAGCAAAGCCCCTACGACACCATTTTGTAGAACGTAATCGGATTATTGCGGGATTAACAACGGCTACCTGTGTTGTGGAAGCTAAAAAGAATTCAGGTAGTTTAATTACC
Organism: Pediococcus sp.; assembly: GCA_022712335.1. Lineage (GTDB taxonomy): Bacteria > Bacillota > Bacilli > Lactobacillales > Lactobacillaceae > Pediococcus. The sequence goes on from JALAGR010000074.1 coordinate 747, forward strand.
GCCAGTTTAGCTTTAAGTGAGAATCGCAATGTTTTAGCTATCCCTGGGAGTATTTTTAGCGGGAATTCGCAGGGAACGAACCAACTAATCGCAGCTGGAGCGCGCCCATTAATTGAGTTAGATGATGTGTTGGATGAAATAACTTTTTAAAAAGTTGTACGATTTTGAATATACTTTTGACAAAAGTCGTGATAACATGTATTTTTGTTTGACGGTAGCGATAATACATATTATTTCACTCATTTTGATATTGCACCGAGTATTGTTATTTGACAATATCGAATCTTATGCAATACCATGATGATTATAAACTCTAAAAAATGAAGGCAAAGGAGCAACAAATGCCAGCAGCGAAAAAGAACCTTGTGATTGTGGAATCACCATCCAAGGCTAAAACAATTGAAAAATACCTAGGCCGTAGCTATAAAGTAGTCGCAAGTCTAGGCCATATTCGTGATTTACCCAAGAGTAAGATGGGTGTCGACCTTGAAAATGACTACGAACCACACTACATTTCGATTCGTGGTAAAGGTGATACAATCAAGAGCTTACGAAAAGAAGCCAAAAAAGCTAAAAAAGTTTATCTCGCATCTGATCCCGATCGTGAAGGGGAAGCCATTGCATGGCACCTTTCATATTTATTAGGTTTGGATCCTGAAGACCAAAACCGCGTTGTCTTCAATGAAATTACGAAAGACGCTGTTAAAAATGCTTTTAAAACTCCACGTAGCATTGACATGACCCTTGTAGATGCTCAACAAGCTCGAAGAATCTTAGACCGTCTGGTAGGTTACTCGATTTCACCACTACTATGGCAAAAAGTTAAAAAAGGGCTTAGTGCTGGACGTGTTCAATCAATCGCTTTAAGTTTGATTATTGATCGTGAAAAAGAAATCAACGCTTTCGAACCTGAAGAATACTGGTCAATCGATTCAGAATTCAAAAAAGGGCGTTCGAAGTTTAAAGCCGCATTCTACGGCGTTAACAAGAAGAAAATGAAACTTCCGAACAACGATAAAGTTCAAGAAGTTTTGAAGAAAATCGATCCTAAGGCTGACTTTGATATTACGGAAGTTAAACGTCGAGAACGGAAACGTTACCCAGCGCCAGCTTTCACAACGAGTTCAATGCAACAAGAAGCAAATAAGACTTTGAACTTTAGAACCCGTAAGACCATGATGGCAGCGCAACAACTTTACGAAGGAATTAATATCGGTAAAGAAGGCACGGTTGGTTTGATTACGTATATGCGTACCGATTCAACACGTATTTCAGATGTTGCCAAACATGAAACTTCTGTATTCATTCATGATCAGTACGGTGCTGAATTTGCGGCTACTAAACCTCGTAAAGGTAAAATGCCGGAAGGAGCACAAGATGCCCATGAAGCGATTCGTCCATCATCAGTATTGCGAACTCCTGAAAGTCTCAAAGAGTACCTCAATAAGGACCAATTTAAGCTTTACAATTTGATTTGGTCACGTTTTGTAGCTAGTCAAATGACTCCCGAAGTTTCAGATACAATGGCTGTTACGATTGAACAAAACAACGTTCAATTCCGTGCCAATGGTTCTAAAACTAAGTTTGAAGGATTTACTAAGGTCTATAAGACTAACAAAGATAAGGACAACGTACTTCCTAATCTAGAAGAGGGCGATCAAGCTCAATTAGTTACTAACAACCCTAACCAACATTTCACACAGCCACCAGCTCGCTATAGTGAAGCTACGCTGATCAAAGCGCTCGAAGAAAATGGTGTTGGCCGTCCATCAACTTATGCACCAACTTTGGACACGATTCAACGTCGTTACTACGTTAAGCTCGAATCGAAGCATTTTGAACCAACTGAGCTTGGTGAAATCGTCAATGAGATTATTTTGGAATTCTTCCCAGATATCGTAAATATTGACTTCACCGCTGGTTTGGAAAAAGATTTGGATTCGATCGAAGAAGACAAAGAAAACTGGGTCAAAGTTGTCGACCGTTACTACAAACCATTTGCTAAAGAACTTGAAAAAGCACAATCACAAATCGAGAAAGTTCAAATTAAAGACGAATTAGCTGGATTTAACTGCGAAATTTGTGGTTCACCAATGGTAGTTAAAATGGGTCGTTACGGTAAATTCTTTGCATGTAGTCGATTCCCAGACTGTCGCAATACCCAAGCCATCGTCAAAGAAATTGGCGTAACTTGTCCTACATGTCATAAGGGTGAAATCATTGAACGTAAGTCTAAACGAGGACGTTTGTTCTATGGTTGTTCAAGATATCCGGATTGTGACTTTGTATCTTGGGACAAGCCAATTGCTCGTGAATGTCCCGTATGTCACAGCTTCTTGATTGAAAAGAAAATCAAGGGTGGCAAGCAAATTGTTTGT
>JALAGR010000075.1 GCA_022712335.1 Pediococcus sp.
CTTCAATACTCTAGTAAAAGAGTTAGCATTAATGGAACGTTCTCAAAAAGTTGAAATAACTGAAGACGGAAAATTTAAAATTACACGTCCTAAAAATCAACTACTAGTTCATGGTGTTTTCCATGCCAATGATCGTGGATTTGGTTTTGTTTCAGTTGAAGACGATGAAATTCCCGATATTTATATCAGTGAAGATCATACAGCCTATGCTCTTAATATGGATGAAGTAGACGTTAAAATCACACGTCCATCTAAAAAAGGCGACGATCGTGGCCCTGAAGGAATCGTTAAGAAAATCACCGATCGTCATTTTACACATGCGGTTGGTGTATTTGAATTTGCGCCAGAACCAGAAAATAACGTCTTGGGACATATCAATTTAAAAGACAAAAAGATGTCTTCGTACCAATTTGATGTGTTAGAAGGTGGAATCCAACCTGCAGATGGTTCAGTAATTACAGCTCAAGTAACACAATATCCTAAGCCTAATGCACCTAAGTTGATTGCGGGTATTGCGCAAGAAACTGTGGGACATAAAGACGATCCAGGTGTTGATATTCTTGAAATTGTCTACCAACATGAACTCCCAACTGAATTCCCAGATGACGTTAAAGAAGAAATTGCTTCAATTCCTGATTACGTTACTGACGATGATAAAAAGGGACGCGTTGATTTAACCGACGAAGTAGTTGTAACAATTGATGGCGATGACTCGAAAGATTTTGATGATGCTGTTGGACTTAAGATGTTAGACAACGGTAATTACCGTTTGTTGGTTAATATTGCTGACGTATCACATTATGTTAAGGAAGGCTCTCCTTTAGATAAGGAAGCTTACCGTCGCAGTACAAGTGTTTACTTGACTGACCGTGTTATTCCAATGTTACCTCGTAAGTTATCAAACGGAATCTGTTCCTTGAATCCTAACGTTGAACGTCTTTCAATGACTTGTGAAATGGAAATTACTCCTGAAGGGGACGTAGTTAACCACAAAATTTATCCTAGTGTAATCGAATCTAACGCTCGTATGACATATAATGATGTTAATAAGATTTTGGAATCTAAGGATGAAAAAACAATGGCACGTTATGCAGAATTAGTGCCAATGTTTGAAATGATGGGTGAACTTCACAAGATTCTTTTGAAGAAGCGTAAACAACGTGGAGCAATCGAATTTAGCGATAAAGAAGCACAAATTATCGTTGATGAAACAGGACATCCAATCGATATTAAATTGCGTACGCGTGGCACTTCAGAACGAATGATTGAATCATTTATGTTGGCAGCTAACGAAACCGTTGCTGAACATTATTACAAGGCCCATGTACCATTCTTATATCGTATTCATGAAACACCTGACAGTGAACGAATGTTAACATTCTTCGAATTCCTAACAGTTTTCGGACACGTGGTTAAAGGAAGCACTAAGGATCTTAAACCTAAGATGTTACAAAGTGTTTTGAAGAAGATTGCTGGTACTCCAGAAGAAGCGATGATCTCAGTGATGATGCTTCGTAGTATGCGCCAAGCTAAGTATGATGCCCAATCATTAGGTCATTTTGGTTTAGCTGCTGAGTACTATACTCATTTCACGTCACCAATTCGTCGTTATCCTGATTTATTCGTTCACCGTTTGATTCGTCATTACGCCGAAAATGGTACGGGCGAAGCTGCTCAAGAAAAATACGTTGAAAGTATTCCTGAAATTGCAGACCATACTTCTAAATTAGAACGTCGTGCAATCGATACTGAACGTGATGTTGATGGTATGAAGAAAGCTGAATTTATGGCTGATCACGTTGGGGAAGAATTCCACGCAGTTGTAAGTTCAGTAATGAAATTCGGTTTGTTCGTCGAACTTGAAAACACAGTTGAAGGTTTGATTCACATCAGTACGATGAAAGATGATTACTACGAATATGTAGAAAAACAAATGGCCCTTGTTGGTCGTAATACACATCGTACATTCCAAATCGGACAAGAAATTGAAATCAAGCTAATGCGTGTGGATAAGGATCAAGCTGAAGTTGACTTTGAATTGCTTCATCCAGAAAAAACACCAACAAGTGATATTCAACTTCCACCACGTCAACAATTTAATCGTGGACCTCGTCGTAATGGTCAAAAGCCAGCAGGCAAAAATAATAATAAACAAGGTAATCGAAACGGAAAACCATTTTACAAAGATAAAACGGTAAAGAAGTTCTCTAAAAATACTTCTCAAAAGAAATAAGAGGAGGTAATGGCATGGCTAAGAAACCAAAAGCTAATGACAGTGCACTTGCACAAAATAAAAAAGCTCGGCATGATTATTCCATCCTAAGCACAATGGAAGCTGGGATGGTTTTAACAGGAACAGAGATTAAGTCGATACGTGATCGACGAATCACGTTGAGAGACGGATACGTACAGATTCGTCATGGTGAAGCAATCTTGATGAATGTTCAAATCAATGAATATATGCAGGGAAATCAGTTTAACCATGATCCATTCCGGAATCGAAAGCTTCTATTGCATAAGAAAGAAATTTTGAAGTTGCAAGAAGAAACTAAAAATAAAGGGATTACGATTGTTCCGTTGAAGATGTACTTAAAAAATGGTTTTGCGAAAGTTTTAATCGGAGTTGCCAAAGGTAAACACGAATATGACAAACGTGAGTCACTAAAGAAGCGCGATCAACAACGTGAAATCGACCGAGCTTTAAAGAACAGATAAAAAGAGATTATCCACAGTGGATAACCTCTTTTTTTGTTAGATTGATTTTTTAAGATGTTGATAACGATGGTTAGATACGACTTGTTCATGATCATTTTCAAAACCTAAGCGGCGATATAAGCGTTCAGCATTAGGATTTAAATCATCTACTAGCAATCCAATCTTTTTAAGACCACGTTGGTGAGCGTACTCTGGTAAAGCATTGAGAAGTTTAGTTCCAATTCCCATATTTTGGAATTTAGGGTTAACTACTAATGAGTCCAGATACCATTCATCAGCATCTGCTTCAGGATCTTCATAGATTGGTTGAGCAGGAATTTTAACCTGATCGAAATGCTTTTGAAATTCGACATCTAAAAGATCTTCATTTGCTCCCGGATAACCAAATGCTAGACCAGTAACTTCACCTTGGTCATTTTTAGCAACGATCACATCAGCATCGTCAGTATAAGTTTGACTCTTAAAGGTTTCAACAAAAAGTTTTGTAACTTCCTCTGGGTCATTGTTTAAATAAAATGGTAATTCCATTTCATCTAAGATTATTTTAATTAGTTCAACTACCGTTGGAATGTCGGCAGTTGAAGCTTTGGTGATTTGCATGTAAATTCTCCTTTGAAAAATTATTATAACTAGCTGCATCAGATTTAATTTTCCAAGTTCGAACTAGTTTAGGCTCACTTAGAGGAGGGCGCTTTTGAACCCACCGGTCTAAAATGGCTGCTAAACAAATAAATAGTGGTAGTTGTTCTTGGTCAAAAACATTTAATTCAATATAGGTACTGCCGTTGATTTGAACACGGTTGATTTCCAAAATGGTTGAAAATCCACGGAAAATCTTAAAGTGGCAAGTTACGGTATCACCAACAATCCACCAATGAAGATTGTGGACGAGTAGAAATCCGCGGATAAAGCCCACAGGGGTAGTGACCGTTCCGACTTTCGTCCCTCTTAAAAATAGTTCGAATTTAGGAAGGGTGCCAACGGATAACTGTTTGAGTTCCGACACTAGTTTACCACCCATATCATAGACTGAAAGGGTGTCACTTTTAATGCCCCATTTACCAACTAAAAGATATTTTGAATTACGATTTTCGTCACTGACAACGGTGGCACCTTTATTTTCGAGTCCTTGGCTTTTTAGATAAAATCTACGCATGGCATAGCCTCGTTTTATTGATGGTTTTCAGCAAGTTGTTCGAGGATTGCTTTAGCAACGCCATCCTCATTATTAGTAACGGTAAGATGATTGGCAAGTTGTTTGATTTCAGGAATCGCATTGCCCATTGCGTAACTTACTCCAGCAACTTTTAACATTGAAGCGTCATTCATATTATCCCCAACGGTCATCACTTGGGACATTGGAATATTAAGCTCATCAGCAAAATGTTGTACCGCAATCCCTTTTTGAGCACGGGGGCTATTGATTTCAATGTTGTTTTCAAATGAAGATGAGATTGCAACATCGACTTTAGCATGTAAAGCGTCTCGTACAGGTTGCAATCCTTTTTGTCCATTTTCGCCAAATGCTACAAATTTAAGAACTTGGATTTTAGGATCGTCGATTAAGACTTGGTAGTTATCCACATAACGAATGTTCATAAGTTCCACACGGGCTGATGACATCGCCACAGCAAGCTTAAAGGGCGTATCAGGGTTAACTGTTTCAAGTAAGCGTGAAACAGTCTGAATCCGACGTGTACGGCTGTTAGAAACCACACCTTCATTTGTAGTGATTTCATAATAAAGTCCAGCTTTTTCAAGTTGATGCATAATCAATATTGCTGATGGCTTGGTAATTGGAACCATGTCTAAAGGTTTACCATCGACGTCGAAAATAGCAGCTCCGTTTAATGTGATTAGTGGAACTGATAATCCAAATGCTTCGAGTAGCGGTTTTGCTTCACGATATTCACGACCAGTTGCAACAGCAAAATGCACCCCAGCTGCTTGAGCCTGTTTAATAGCGTCTGCGTTGGCACTAGAAATCTGCATTTCTTCATTGAGAAGTGTTCCGTCCATATCTGAAGCGATAATTGAAATCATTATAAGCACATCCAATCCATATATTTACCCTAATTCTAACATGAACGTAGCTTTTTTTTTAAGAAATCAGTTAGAATAGAAGTAATAAATTGTGATAGGAAGTTTCGAAATGAAAAAAATAATCCATAACGATTGGCAAGATGTCTTGCAAGGTGAGTTTGAACAAGAATATTATGCTAAATTACATGAATTTTTGAAGCATGAATATGCAACACAAAATATTCATCCCGATATGTATCATATTTTTCAAGCCTTTGAATGGACTCCTTTTTCAAAAGTAAAGGTGGTTATTTTGGGTCAAGATCCATATCACGGTCAAAATCAGGCACATGGATTGAGTTTTTCCGTCCAGCCGGGAGTTAAGACGCCACCATCACTCCAAAATATCTATAAAGAACTTCAAGATGATTTGGGAATCGCGCCGGTTCATCATGGGTACCTTAAAAAATGGGCTGACCAAGGGGTGCTACTTTTAAATTCAGTTTTAACAGTCCGAGATGGACAAGCCTATTCCCATCAAGGTCGAGGTTGGGAACGACTTACTGATACGGCAATTAAGGCTTTGTCAGAAAGAGAACAACCTGTAATATTTATTTTATGGGGTAAGGCGGCGCGCGACAAAATTAAGCTGATTGACCAATCGCGCAATATAATTATTCAATCAGCGCATCCCAGTCCA
>JALAGR010000076.1 GCA_022712335.1 Pediococcus sp.
AATGATTAGAATGTTGCGACTTTTTAAGGTTTTTATACTGATTTTTAATTTTTTCTTCGAAGGTGCTATTACCTTTGGCATCAAAGTAGGAAGCATTTTTCAATTTATCTGGAAGATATTGTTGAGCAACCCAGTCGTTAGGATAGCTATGTGGATATTTATAATCAATGCCATGACCTAACGCTGCTGCACCTTTGTAATGAGCATCGCGAAGATGATCAGGGACCTCACCAATTTTTCCAGCACGCACGTCAGTTAAGGCATTATCGATAGCGGCCATTCCAGAATTAGACTTCGGTGAAACGCAAAGTTCGATCACAGCGTTAGCCAATGGAATTCGTGCCTCAGGAAGCCCCACGTGTTCAGCTGCAGTTACTGCAGAAACGGTGCGTTGACAAGCAGGGGGATTAGCTAATCCAATATCTTCATAAGCAATGATTAGTAAACGGCGGATTACACTTTGAAGATCGCCACTTTCTAATAATCGTGCCATGTAATGTAGCGCAGCATCTGTATCACTGCCGCGAATCGATTTTTGGAAAGCAGAAATTACGTCATAATGTGCATCGCCGTCTTTATCTTGGGTAAGAGCTTTTTTCTGTAAACACTCTTCAAGTATGTTAAGTGTTAGATGAATATTTTGCTCTGAGTCAGGACTAGTAGAACGTGCAGCTAATTCAACAGCATTTAAAGCACTACGTAAATCACCATTGGTTGATTCAGAAACAAATTTTAAGGCAGCATCATCGATGATAATCGGTAAATCGCCTAAACCACGAGTGGAATCCTTGATTGCAGTAAGTACTGCTTCTTTAATTTCTGCTGGTTGAAGAGGCTTAACTTCAAAAATTTGAGTTCGACTACGGATGGCCGGATTGATATTAATATAAGGATTCTCGGTCGTTGCACCAATTAAAATAATATTGCCGTTTTCTAAGTGGGGGAGGAGAAAGTCTTGTTTAGTTTTATCTAAACGATGAATTTCATCCAATAGTAAAATAACAGTCCCACTCATTTTAGCTTCTTCAGCAACAATTTGAAGGTCTTTTTTCGAATCGGTTGCTGCATTTAAAATTCGAAAAGCATATTTGGTTGAGCCTGATATTGCACTTGCGATACTAGTTTTACCAGTCCCTGGAGGACCGTATAAAATCATGGATGAAAGTAATTTAGCTTTGACCATTCGATCGATGATTTTACCAGATCCAACTAAGTGTTGCTGACCAACAATTTCTTCGATGGTCCGAGGACGCATACGGAACGCTAATGGTTGCATTTTTTCTACTAAAATAAAATTGAAAGTAAATAAAAAAACGGCCGAGGCCGTTTTTAATATGATTATAGCTTGTTGTAGTATTCAACGATAAGTGAATCGTCAATATCTGCTTCAAGTTCATCACGTTGTGGAAGACGAACAAGAGAACCTTCCAACTTGTCAGCATCAAACTGAACAAATTGTGGACGACCAACAACAGCTTCAACAGCTTCGCCGATAATCTTAAGGTCTTTTGACTTTTCACGAACGCCAATAACTTGGCCGATTTCTACTTCGTATGAAGGGATATCAACGCGTTTGCCATCAACAGTGATATGACCATGATTTACCAATTGACGAGCTTGACGACGAGTAGTTGCCAAACCTAAACGATAAACCATGTTGTCCAAACGACGTTCAAGTAAAACCATAAAGTTTGTACCAGGAAGACCTTCGCGGATCTTACCAGCGCGAACAAATAAGTTTGAGAATTGACGTTCTGTTAAACCGTACATCATACGTAACTTTTGCTTTTCGCGAAGTTGCATACCGTATTCAGAGATCTTACGACGGTTATTTTGACCATGGTCACCAGGAGCGTAAGGACGACGAGCCAATTCCTTACCTGTACCTGTTAATGAAATACCAAGACGACGTGAAACTTTCCAGCTTGGGCCAGTATATCTAGACATAAAAATATCCTCCAATAAATTGTTTTTGTTGGAGTAAAATAAACAAATGTGAGTTTAGTATTCGTGCAGATTGCTTTGCAAGGTTCACCTTTGCAGCCGCTGAGGTTACTAGTTGACCTGTATCACAGGCAACAATATGTTGACGAGCTTACCGCTCACCGCTGCGTTATTTTACACTTCCACTAGTTTAACGCACTCAAAACAGAGCTGTCAATGTGTTTAACTAATGTGTCCCTAAATTTAATTAGTGTAGCTTCATCTTCTGCACTAAAACGGTCAAGTACGGGTGAATCAATATCTAAAACTCCAAAAGGTTGATTATTTACCATTAATGGTAAGACGATTTCTGAATTCGACGCACTATCGCAAGCAATATGTCCGGGAAATTCATGGACATTTTTGACACGCAAAACTTTATTTTCTTTAAAAGCAGTTCCACAAACTCCTGAACCATTTTTGATATGCATGCAAGCAACGTTACCTTGAAAAGGTCCAAGAACGAGTTCATCTTGTTTTGCATCGTAAAGATAAAAGCCACACCAGTTCATATCGGTTGTTTCGCTATATAATAAAGCTGCAGCATTAGAAAGATTGGCAATCGTGTTTGTTTCATTGAACAAAAGTGCGTCGACTTGTTCGATAATGATTGAGTTTATTGGGTCTGACATTGTAGTCACTTCCTATATAATGTTTAATTAATAAAAATCCCTAGTTTAACAGACTAATGGGTATGATATAATTAATTAGATTAAATTCTAAATTGAAGACTGTTAAAAGGCAAGTTTTTTATCAATTGAATTGAGTGAAGTAAGAAGGATGGGATTTTAGTATGATCATAGTATTGATTGCAATCATAGTGGTGGCAATTCTGGTTTATCTAGGAATTGTTTCATATCAACGTTATTTACTTAAACAGATCGATGAATTATTAGATCGTAAAGCAGACATCAGTGAATCACCAGTGCGTCAAAAATTAATGGAAGTTTCTTCCATGAATCTAACGGGATCATCAGCTGTTGGTTTAGATAACATTCGAAATGATTATCAGGAAATCATTGATCATCGATTACCCGAAGTTGAAGATATTGCTAACCATTCAAAACAAGACGTCAACGACATGAAGATCTTCGAAGCTCGCAAAGACGTTACAACTGTTAGCGAATCTTTGGATGCAATCGATGAAGAGACTCGACGCCTTAATGATCAACTTGATAATATCAAGCGTACCGATCAAGAACAGCGTGATGCGGTTAAAATCTTACGCATGAAGTATGAGGAAATTAGAAAAACACTTCTAGCTAAGAATTTAACACTCGGACCAAGCATTAATTTATTAGAAGAAAAATTAGCTCGTTTGGATGATGAATTTGAAACATTTAGCCAAACAGTTGAAGCAGGTGACCACGAAAAAGCAGAAGGTCAACTACAAAAACTTCGTTCAAGTACAGAAGAAATCGAAACACAAATTCAAAACATTCCAGCGCTATTCAATGAACTAACTAATGTATTTCCAGAACAAATTGCCGAAATCAAAGACGGCTACGATCAATTGATTAATCATAACTATGCCTTTGAAGATGATATGGTTAAAGAAGAACTCAATGCGATTGATGCCAAAATTTCAGATAACCTTGAAACCCTAGGTAACCTCCGTTTAGATGCTGTACGCGATAATAATAGAGCAATCGAAATTAGAATCGACGAATTATACAGTGTTCTACAAACTGAAATTGATGCACGCAAGTCAGTAGAACATAATTTTGATGTTATCACGCGTTTCTTGGATCATGCTGAAAAACAAAATAAAGTGTTGTTGGCAGAAATCGAACGCTTAGATCAAAGTTATGTTTTGAGTAACGATCAATTAACCTTAGGCCAAAATTTAGATGGTCAATTAAATGAGATTCGTAACGAACATGATCGTGATACGGAACAGATTACTAATCAACCAGTTGTTTACTCTGAAATTGTGGAACGTTTGAAAGACGAAAATGATCAACTTTCTGAAATTGAAGATAAACAAGCTAATCTAAATGATGAACTTCAAAGTCTTGTTGACAGTGAAAAAGATGCGCGTGCAAGAATGCAACAATACGATGCCGAACTTCATAACATCAAACGTCATGTCGAAGGCTTGAATCTTCCAGGGATTCCTGAAGGTTACATGGACTACTTCTTTGTAGTTAGTGATGAAATTGAGAAAGTCGGTAGTGATATGAATCAAGTTCGCATCAATATGGATATGATCAATCGTGAACTCGATATGGTAAGTACCGACATTCAAACATTAACGAAGAAGACAACAGATTTAACTGACGATGCTGCTATCAGTGAATTAGCTATTCAATATGCAAATCGTTACCGTCATACAGATCAAGACATCGAAGATGCTAGCCTTCGTGCTCAAAAGCTTTTCGACACTGACCACCGCTATAGCGAAAGTCTAAGTGTTATCACAAAAGCGCTAGAACAAGTTGAACCAGGTGCGGTAGAAAATATTACCAATAACTACTATCAACAAAAACGAACTGAGTATTAAAGTTGAAAAGCTGTCGCATTAGGTTGCGATGGCTTTTTATTTTTGGAAAATAAATGTTAGAAAATTAAGAGTACTTTAATTTTGTAAGTACGATTTTCTGTTATAATTGTTAGGGCTTATGGAAATATAAATGGAGAAATGAATAAATGATTTATTTTGATAATAGTGCAACAACCAAAGTGGACAAAGAAGTTTTAGAAACTTATCAAAAGGTTAGCAACAATATTTGGGGGAATCCTTCCAGTCTTCATGAAATGGGAGAGATGTCTTTCAATTTGTTAGAGCAATCAAGAAAACAAATTGCTAGCTTATTGAATGTTAAGCCA
>JALAGR010000077.1 GCA_022712335.1 Pediococcus sp.
GTGTTAGTAAGTAAACGGTTACTATAAAAGGTATAAATAGTAAACAAAAAGTCTTTTGGAGGAGATTTTATGAATAAAAAGAGAATCACTGGCGCAGCGCTTGCTAGCGCACTTTTATTCGCGCCGCTAGCTGTACAAAGTGCTACAGCGATGGCTGATAGTTTTTATACTGAACAAACTAATGCTGAACGTGCTGATATTACTAATTGGGTAGCTAATACAACGCAAGATATTGATAACAATATTAATGCCCAACACATTGATACCAACAATTTACATGGTGATGAATACATCATCCAATGGGGAGACACACTTTCTGGAATTTCAGAAGCAACAGGAATTTCAATTGGTAAATTAGCGTATGATAATAATCTACAAAATATTGATTTGATTTACGCTGGTGATACTTTGGTCTTGAATCGTGATGGCGAAGTACCATCTGACTGGCACTATTATGGTGACGGAATTTACGTTGCCAAGACCAAAGTGACAATCAATAACTTTATTGATAACAGTACTAATACGGTTAACATCAACGTTTCACCAGTAAGTCATGCCGGAGAAGGCAGTTCTTCTAAACATGATCAAGATGATAAAAACGAGTACGTATCTCCTCAAGATCCAGATGGGAAAAAGGGTGATACTGTTAACGGTGAAAAAGGTGCCAAATCTAGCTCTAGTTCAAAAGAAGATTCAGAATCCTCAAGTCGTACAAAACATTCCAAAGCTAAAAAAGATCAAGAATCTGACGGCGACGAACTCGATGAAACTGATTTCTCAGACGCAGTTAGTGATGAAGTAACTAATAAATTGAGTTTAGATGATGATAAATTAACGGTTGATTTCACGGCTAAAGACGATGACGATTCTGACTCAGATTCATCAGATATTAACGACGAATCAACTGACGACTCAGATTCTGACACAGAAGATGTTTACGATAGCGACCAAAATGTTTCAACTGGGAGTGACAAGCTTACAGATGAAAATGCTGAAAAACTAGCTGACAAGATCGTTAAACAACTTAAAGAAGATGGTAAAACAGAAGATATCGACAAAGCGGACGATGTTGAATTGACCATCACTGCTGATGACGATGACTTTAGTTTTAACGTGACTCTAACAACTGCTTCTGACGAAGATGAAGACAGCGATAGTGAAAGTGATGTTGACGATGAAGATGTCGATTCAGAATCATCATCAGACGAAGATACTGATACGGAAGACGAAGACGTCGACTCAGATACAGACACAGACGAAGATGTTGATTCAGAAGACGATAGCGATGCCGATTTTGATGATGAAGCTGATTCTGAAGATACAGACGTTGAAGATGAAAATTCTAGTTCCGACGACGAAGACAGCAATGATCAAGTCACAACCAATGATGATTTTGATACAGATACTGAAGAATAATTAATCGAGAGGAACTATTGACTGATGAAAAAGAAATGGACAATTATTGGAATTGTGGTTGCGTTGATCGTAATCGTATGTGGCGGTGTGTACTGGAACATGGGACACTCGGTGGCTAAAAAGATTCCTGGCAACACTTACCTTTACCAAAGTGCTTCAAAGGACAAGTCACTTTACGTTACATTCGCTAAAAGTGGCAATCGTGCCGTAGTTAATGCTGATAAAACAACGGCACTTAATGCAGGTAAGAGCCAACAAGATTTTGACAAAGAATATAAAGCTCAATCTAAATTAACTTCATGGAACTACAAAGCAGAGGGTGGAACTCTAACGCTCGCTCAAGAAACTAAAGACGGAAAAATTTCGCAATGGCAATACAATGGAATTTTAGCTACAAGTAAGAAATTTACAGCCCACAGCTTTACATACCAAATTGCTAAGGCTGGTCAAGGACAAGTGAAGAGTAAGACGGTATTTGAAAAGATTAATTAACTTAAATTAAGTTAACTGAAACTGCACTAAAGGGTGAAGAGATGCTTTAAAAGCGCTCGACCTTTTAGTGCAGTTTTTTGTATAATTTGGTATTGACCTTGACGTTACGTCAACTAATATAATGAGATTAGGAGGTAAGGAAGATGTATTCAATTAATCAGTTAGCTCGGCTTTCGGGAGTTAGTTCGCGCACTTTACGATATTATGACCAATTGGGGTTATTGGTTCCGGCACAACGCACCGCAGCTGGAGTTAGAATGTATGAAGTAAAACAGGTAGATCAGTTGCAACGGATTTTATTTTTTAAGACGCTGAACGTTCCGTTAAAAGAAATTAAAGATGTGATGCAGCAGCCCGTCGACAGACAAATTGAACAACTTCTTACTCAACAATCTGAAATTGAAGTTGAACTGCAGCGACTTCAAAATATTAGTACGGCGATTACCTCCTCTATCAAAATGTTAAAAGGAGAAGAGACAATGTCAGATACAGAAAAATTTAAGAGTTTCAAGCAAAAAGCAGTGGCTCAAAATGAAGTTCAATTTGGAAATGAGATTCGTGAAAAATACGGTAAAGAAACGGTTGAAATGGCGAACCAGCAATATTTAAACCTAACTGAGGAGCAGTTTGAAGAAGCTCAAAAGTTAGAAAAAGATTTAATGGAACGATTGAAAACAGAAATGGGACAATCGCCAGTTTCAGAAAATCGACATCAAATTTTTAAGGACCATCAGGGGTGGCTTAAAATTATGGCGGGAAAAAATTATTCAAAGACATATCATCAGAATTTAGCGCTCATGTATCAAGCTGATGAACGTTTCCAGAAATACTATGATGATAGAACGGGATGTGCTGGGGCAGGACTATTGCTGAGCGAAATTATTGCAGTAGAGTGTAGAAACTGAGTAATGATTTTTTGAACACGCTTGTTTCAGCAAAGTTGCCTGAAATTCAGAAAGTTGCTATGATTAAGTTAATTTAAAACAGAAATCACCACCGGGTGGTTAGGCATTTGTAAAGCTCATTAGGTCAATGAAGAGCTTTACAGGTGCCTTTTTTGTTGTTTAAGGGAGGAATTAAGGATGACGTGGTTTTATTTAGTACTTGCAGGTATTTTTGAAGTGGTTTGGGCGACCACGATGAAAATGAGCGAAGGCTTTAGTGTTTTAATGTACAGCGTTGCGACAGTGGTAGGGATGATATTGAGTTTTGCATTTCTATCCTTGGCAATCAAACAAATGCCACTTAGTTTGGCGTATCCAATCTGGACTGGAATTGGCGCAGTTGGCTCAATCATTGTTGGAGTGGTCCTATTTCACGATCAGATTCCAGGAATGACATGGCTATTTATCGCGATGTTGATTGTTGGGATTATCGGGATTAAGATAACTACAGGACATTAAAAATGAGTCGAGGAGTGGCGGAATGCAGAGACCCAAACTGATCGCTGAAAACTTAGAAGAAGCTTCTTTTTTCACGATTTATGATGATGAAGATCAAATGTTGATGAACCAAAAAGTTAAAAATGAAAATGCAGAAGAACAAACATTAGAGCGCGGTATTATTGAACAATCACTTTTTGAACGAGTGACGTTTAACCAAAGTGATTTCTATCGTTTAGAAATCACTGATTCGGTTTTTGTGAACTGCGATTTTTCCAATTGTAAAATGGAAGAAGCCGTTTTTTATCGTTGTGAATTTAAAAATTGTAAAATGTTAGGTGCCAATTTAGATGGCGCAATTTTCAACAACGTTCTGTTAGAAGAGACCTATCTAGAACTAGCAGCGATGAACAAAATGAAGTTCAAAGATGTTATTTTCAAAGAATGTAACTTGAAGGACAGTAGTTTTGCCGAAAATAAACTACAAGGTACGGTGAAGTTCATTGATTGTAATATCGACCAAATGTCATTTTATGATACGTCATTGAAAAATATTGATTTTAGTTCGTGTCATTTTGAACGGATCGATGTTGAGGAACGTTTGATTCGAGGCTTGAAGGTCAATGCCGACCAAGCGGCGGTATTAGCGCAATTACTAATGGGAATTCGAGTTGAATATTAAAAAACTACGGCTTTTAGAAGTCGTAGTTTTTTTGTTAGGTTCTCAAATAACCTTGTTCTTGTTCAACGGCCAATTGACCGGCGAAGTTTAAATAATTGAATGATTGGTTGAAGTTTGGTGAGAATAGCATATCCATGAATGCTAATTCATCAATCGTACCGTTATATTGCATTAACGTTGAAATCGTATCAGCCGCCTGTGATACATCATGCTTACTCAATAGTTGAACGCCGAGTACCTTACGAGTATTGCGATCGTAAACTAGTTCGATTCTTACGGTATGAGCTTCAGGCATGAAGTCTGGGCGATATGAACCTTCGTAGGTAACACAATCAGCGTTGAATCCTGCTGCGAGAGCGGCTGCTTTAGTTGCGCCACTGACAGCTAAAGTATAGCCGAAAAGGAGCATTCCGGTTGTTGCTTGGCTTCCGATTGATCTCAAACGACGATCCAACACGTTGATTCCGGCTAAAGCACCTTGACGAATCGCGTGTGAAGCTAATGGAATGTATGCATTAGTTTGCAAGTTGTTGTATTTGACCGTTGCGGCATCGCCGGCAGCGAAAATGTCAGGATTAGAAGTTTGCATGTAATCATCCACGATGATAGCGCCATTGTCTAATTGGTCGACTTCACCTTGTAGCAAGTCGGTTTGTGGAATCAAACCAGTACAGATTACAGCCATGTCAACTTCGTAATCTACTTCTTCAGTTTTCACGATTAAACTGTTGTCAGGTCCATCTTCAAAGGAAGTGGCAGAAGTATCGCTTTTTACTTTAACACCTTGTGCGACCAAGAGTTCTTGAATTCTTTGAGCTGTTTTAGGTTCGACATACTTGTCTAGCAGTGTGCTTTCTTGATGGAAAAGGGTAACATCATGATCAGATTTGCGGTAACCTTCAGCTAATTCAACGCCGACATAGCTGCCACCGATAATTGCGATGCGCTTTTTATCTTGTTCCGTCACACATAAATCATGTGCTTCTTCGTATGTTTTACATAATTTTACTTTAGTATTTTCAACCCCTTGGATAGCTGGAATAGCCGTAAGGGAACCGGTAGCCATGATTAATTTATCAAATGGTTCGGTTGAAAATTCTTTGGTTTCCAAATTTTGGACAAGAACCGTTTTTTCATCAGTGTTGATGTTGATCACATCATGACGTAGACGCATATCAACGCCTTTTTCACTGAAATATGCTGGATCAGCATACACGGTTTCATCAATACTAGATATTACGTTTTCTAATGTTAAATAAGTTCCGCATGATAGATATGAAATGGTATTGTGTCGTTCAAAGACTGAAATTTCTGCTTGGGGATAATATTTTAAAATTTGTTCGATTGCCGCTACCCCAGCGTGTGTGCAACCAATAATGATAACTTTTGGGTTCATGTACAATAGTATCTCCTTTTTTGCAATGTGAATTATTGCGTCTATATAGTATACTATAACTTACTAATTATATGTATACGAAAGGGGGCATTTTAATGACTAAATATCGTTTCTTTGCTCAACAACAAATCAATACTGTAACCAATGCGGTATTAGGATATGAATTATTAATCAAAGAAGACACATCTGAAGGATGGCGTTTACCAAGCTCGTTTACTGATATTGATTCAGAAGCTTTTGCTGATTTATTGATTGCCACTGCTAAAATTTTAGGGCGTAAAGTTCGTTATTGCTCGGTTAATATTAATCGTGAACAGTTGATGGATACTGATATTGCAGATGCAATTATTAAAAGCCAAATGGAAATTTACCCAACTAAATTAGTTGTTGAATTGACAGAAGATGTTACTAAACAAAATTACTCAACTGCGGAAGTTCAAGAACAACTTGAACGTTTCTTGAAGCATGGGATTAAGGTGTCATTGGATGATGTAGGTACGGGATATAATCAATTTAAAGATATTGAAGATTTACTTCCGATTGCTTCAGAAATTAAATTTGCCGTTCAAAATTTTAAGGTTAAAATTCAAGATCCTAAAATTAAACAAAAAATTCATTTCTGGAATGCCATTAGTTCAGAATATAAAATTCGACTAGTGCTAGAGGGAATCGAAACCAAAGCTGATAATCAGTTAAGCCAAAGCTTCGGAATTACCACGCGCCAAGGCTACTACTTTAGTAAGCCACAATTATTAAGTCTTCCAGGCGATTGTTAGAAGCGGTAGTTGAGGTGTGAACCTAATTTAATACATAAAAAATACGACAAGAATTTTTGTCGTATTTTTTATGCATTTATAAAGTGCTAAAAATTTATCAGCAAATCCAGATGGTATTCATATTAATGCCGAATCACAAAGAAGATTTGGAGTTCGATATTACGAAGCATTCGCTAACAAAATGGATGTAAAACAAGAACTTAAGGATGAAACTGAGCAACTTGATCAAATTTATCTTCGTCAAGTAACCCACAACGAAAATATTTATTTATTGAGTCGAGATTTTGCATTAGGACGGATTACGTACCAACAATTTACGGAAAATTTACAGGATATAACGACAGAATAATTTAGAGTGATTTCGAAAAATAAATCATATAAATTAAAACGACCCCAAAGTTAGTAGAACTAACTTGAGGTCGTTATTTTATTTCACGATTTTTTGTTCCAATGCTCTTTTATACAAAACAGCTCGAATTGCCAATTCTAATGGTGAGAACGTCTGGACTGGTTCTTCTAAATGGCCGATTTCACGATTGAAGTTCAGCACAAACTGATTGAAGTAGGCTTCGATATTTTCTGTGGCTAGAAGTTGCTTGATGGTATCTAACGCAAAAGTTGTTTTAAGAACGCTGATCATCATAATTGAAGCGATGTGCTCAGCGTTGTATTTTTTCTTGATAGGACGCGAAACGAGTTCCATTTTGACATAGCTATTAATCATGGTTTTGGTAATCTGTGTACCCAAAATGGGCGTTAGATATTTATTGGTTTCTTGAATGACTTGATCCATGTAGAGCTCCAAGTCGGGAAATTGCTTGAATTCAGGCAAACGTAGTTGTTTAAACTCCTGAAGCCAAGCTTGGTAAGTTTCTTCTGTCATCGGTAAATCCTCCATATAATATCATAGCATAAGTTTTCTTTAAGTTGATATCCATTTCGCTTTACGTAGAATATAATTCTATGTATAATGACATCAACAACTACATGATGTGAAATGAGGGATAGAAATGGAGCAAACACGAAAAAGTCAGATATTATATGAAGTTTGGAATGCGATTTCGCACGGGATTGCCTTTTTTAGTAGTTTAGGTTTGGTAATTTTATTAATCCTAAAAGCTGTAGCGCAAAATTTGTCGCCAGCTGCGATTACGAGTCTGGTTATTTATGGAGCAAGCTTACTGATGTTGTATCTGGCATCGACGTTGTTCCATTGTCTAGCTTTCACAAAGGCAAGACGAGTTTTTCAAATTTTTGACCACAGTAATATTTTTCTGTTGATTGCAGGTACATACACGCCGTACTGCATTATTTTTGTTGGTGGGCTCAATGGAATTTTAATGTTGAGCGCAATTTGGGCAATGGCTCTAGC
Source organism: Pediococcus sp. (assembly GCA_022712335.1). Taxonomy (GTDB): domain Bacteria; phylum Bacillota; class Bacilli; order Lactobacillales; family Lactobacillaceae; genus Pediococcus. Next base: position 7,517 of record JALAGR010000077.1, read on the forward strand.
GGGAATCATCACGCATATTTGGAGTAAAGGACGCTTCCAAAAAGTCGAAACGACGATCTATGTGATCATGGGTTGGATGTGCTTGTTAGCCAGTAAGGCGCTATATTCAAATTTAACACCGACGGGCTTTTGGCTATTGGTCGCAGGTGGAGTGGTGTTCACGGTCGGAGCGGTAATTTATAGTTTTCCAAGAATTCCGGGGCTACATTTGATATGGCACTTTTTCGTGATGGCGGGAACGGTGCTGATGTTCGGGTCGATTTATTTGAATATATAGGAAACAAGATGCGGATCAAAATGGGTAGACTTCGAGGATTGGCCTAATCAAGTTCAATAGCCCGGAGGGGTGTTGTACTTGATGTAGCAAACCGGAGGGTCTTGCCATGAGGAGCTCAATTCAAAACAAGATGCGGAGCATGGCGGTTAAGAACCGAGGATTGGCCTAATCAAGTGCGATAGCCCAGAGGGATGTTGTACTTGATGTAGCAAACCGGAGGGTCTTGCCATGAGAAGCTCGATTCAAAACAAGATGCGGAGCATGGCGGTTAAGAACCGA
>JALAGR010000078.1 GCA_022712335.1 Pediococcus sp.
ACAGAACCACCGTATTGGATACGAACAGCTTCAGAAACTTCTTTGCCGTAAATTCCTTCAACAGTTGAACGAACAACGCCACAGATTTCGTCTGCGATTTGTGCATCTGCTGATTTACCAGTTCCGATTGCCCAAATAGGTTCATAAGCAATGACCATACTTGAAACTTGTTCTTTAGTTAGATCTGCTAAGCCAGCTTTGATTTGTCCTTCGATCCATTCAGCTGTTTTACCAGCTTCGTAAGTTTCTAAAGACTCGCCACAGCAAAGGATTGGTAACATACCGTTAGCAAAAATTGCTTTAGCTTTTTTATTGATTTCTTCATCTGTTTCGTGGAAGTACTCACGACGTTCTGAATGGCCGATGATTACATAGTCCACACCAAGATCTGCTAAAGCTGCAGGTGAAGTTTCACCAGTGAATGCTCCAGCATTTTCCCAGTAACAGTTTTGTGCAGAGATTTTTAATTCAGTGCCTTTTGCTGCTTCAACTAATTCTTGTAAGAATAAAGCAGGTGATCCAATGACTGAATCCACTTTATCATTTGCAGGAATCTTGTTTTTTACTGCTTCAGCAAAATCTTTTGCTTCTGAAGCCGTTAAATTCATTTTCCAGTTACCAGCAATAATTGGTTTACGCATTTAAAAAAACTCCTTTTTATTTGTTTAGCTTGGCTTATTTGTCGTTGATTGCTGCAAGACCAGGTAATTCTTTACCTTCTAATAATTCAAGACTTGCGCCGCCACCTGTTGAAATGTGAGTGAATTTATCAGCAAAACCAAGTTGTTCAGCTGCTGCTGCAGAATCTCCACCACCAATAATGGTTGTAGCATCTGTTAAGTTTGCGATTGCTTCACAAACACCGACTGTTCCACGAGCAAAGTTACTCATTTCAAACACACCCATAGGGCCGTTCCATACAACTGTTTTTGCGCCTTCTAATGTTTGAGCAAACAATGCGATTGATTCTGGTCCAATATCAAGACCCATTTGTCCAGCTGGAACATCACCAGTATGTTCTTCAGTTGGAACATCATTTGAGAATTCAGCCGCTGTGATTGAGTCAACTGGTAATACTAATTTATCGCCAGCTGCTTCGATCAATTCTTTCGCTAATTCTACTTTATCGGCTTCTACTAATGAGTTTCCGATTTCCATGCCCTTAGCTTTATAGAATGTATACGTCATTCCGCCACCGATCAAGATTTTGTCAGCTTTAGGAATCAAGTTTTTGATTACTCCGATTTTATCCGAAACTTTCGCGCCACCTAAGATAGCAACCATAGGGCGTTTAGGTTCTTCAACAGCTTCGCCGATGAATTTGATTTCTTTTTCCATTAAGAATCCAGCAACCGTTGGAATTCCAGTAGAAGCGATCCCTACGTTTGAAGCGTGGGCCCGGTGAGCAGTACCAAATGCGTCATTTACGAATACATCGCCTAATGAAGCCCAGTATTTGCCAAGTTCAGCGTCATTGCCGCTTTCTTTTTTACCGTCGATGTCTTCAAAACGAGTATTTTCAAATACAACTACGTCGCCGTCTTTCATGTCTGCGATTGCTGCTTCTAATTCAGAACCACGAGTTTCAGGTACAAATGTTACATTTTTACCTAATAATTCGCTTAGACGTTCAGCTACAGGTTTTAATGATTTGCCTGCTTTGTCTTCTTCTGTTTTCACACGACCTAAGTGAGAGAACAAAATAGCTTTGCCGCCTTGTTCTAAAATGTAGTTGATTGTTGGTAACGCCGCTTTGATACGAGTGTCATCAGTAATCACGCCATCTTTAACAGGAACGTTGAAGTCCACACGAACTAAAACTTTCTTGTCTTTCAAGTCAAGATCTTTAACTGCCATTTTTGCCATGAAAGAAAACCTCCAAATATTTTTTTGAATCTTTATTATTATACAACTCTTTTCAACAAAAGAGCCAATGATAGACTTACGAAAAAAACGGAGAAGCGCGTTGCTTCCCCGCCTTGTTTCAGACAATGTTGTTTTCGTTTAAAATAAATCTTAAAGTTTAGCGAAGTATTCTAAAGTACGAACTAATTGTGCAGTGTATGACATTTCGTTATCATACCAAGCAACAGTTTTAACTAATTGTTGATCGCCAACTGACATTACTTTAGTTTGAGTTTCGTCAAATAATGAACCGTAAGTCATGCCTACGATATCTGAAGAAACGATTTCGTCTGTGTTGTAACCGAATGATTCGTTAGATGCTGCTTTCATTGCTGCATTTACTTCATCAACAGTAACTTTTTTGTTAAGAACAGTAACTAATTCAGTTAATGAACCAGTTGCAACAGGAACACGTTGAGCAGCTCCGTCTAATTTACCGTTCAAGTCAGGAATAACTAAACCGATTGCTTTAGCAGCACCAGTTGAGTTAGGCACGATGTTTGCTGCAGCAGCACGTGCACGGCGGAAATCACCTTTAGGATGAGGTCCATCAAGAGTCATTTGGTCACCAGTGTAAGCGTGGATAGTTGTCATTAATCCTTCAACAACACCAAATTCGTCATTTAAAGTTTTAGCCATAGGAGCTAAACAGTTAGTAGTACATGAAGCACCAGAGATAACTGTTTCGTCACCAGTTAAAGTTTCATGGTTAGTGTTATAAACGATTGTTGGAACATCGTTACCACCAGGAGCTGAGATAACAACACGTTTAGCACCAGCTGTTAAATGTTTTTCAGCAGCAGGTTTAGAAGTGAAGAATCCAGTACATTCTAATACGATATCTACGCCTAGTTCTCCCCAAGGTAATTCTTCAGGGTTGCGGTTTGCAAGAACTTTAACTTCTTTTCCGTTCACGTTGAATGAACCTTCATGAACTTCAACAGTTCCGTTAAAGCGACCTTGAGTTGTATCATATTTTAGCAAGTGAGCCAACATTTTAGCATCTGTTAAATCGTTGATAGCTACAACTTCCAATCCTTCTACATCTTGGATACGGCGGAATGCTAAGCGTCCGATACGTCCAAATCCGTTAATTCCAACTTTTACTGTCATTTAAGATTTCCTCCTTATGGAATCAAAAAATATATTTATTTTAAAGGGGATTTCCCTTTTAAAATCTCATTTGCGGCGGCTTCATCTGTGATGAGCCACGTTTGTTTTGGAGCATTTTTCATGTATGCTGTGATGGCTTTGGCTTTACTTTTACCACCGGCAACGGCTAAAACGATCGGCATCTTTTGGATATCTTCTAATGATAATCCGATCCGCGGTACTTTATGAACGATCGCTCCATTTTCGTCAAAAAAGTAACCAAATGATTCAGCCACAGCATTTTTTTGTTTTAGACGAATGATCTCATCTTCTGACATTTTTCGTCTGGCTGCCATGTGTACTGCACGACCAATACTGTGTACAACACAATTTGCCTCTTTAATCATCGCCAAGACACCTTTAATCGAAGGTTCTTTCAGCAGCGTATGATAAGCATTCTCACTTAATTGTTCCGGTACATACAATACGCGATGTTCGCCATGGGCGTTAGCTGCCATCAAAGCACTCACTGAGTTGGCTTGGATTGCTACTGCTTCACCAATTCCGCCTCGCGCTGGAACAAAAAGATTATGACGCTTATTCGTTTCTAATGGACTGACATGTCTAGCAACTTCTGCCATCGTCGTGCCGCCCATCACTGCAATGATATTTCGACCATCTGGTAATTGACGTTGTAACGCTTCATCGATCAATTCACCAAATTCACCGATTACTTTTTCTTGTTCATCACTGTTGCCAGAAACGATCAAGCAACGTTCGATTTGAAAAAGTGCCGCAAGTTTTTTTTCTAACTGATCCATACCAGTGAATTGCTCCATCAGCGTTTCTAGATGTTGCAATAGATCCTCGCCCTTTTCAGTTAATAACATGCCGCTTTTTGTTGCATCAATCAAACGCTGGTCTCTCAGATACTCTGTCTCACTGCGTAAGACACGTTCTGTAAGACCTAATGAATCAGCTAAGTTTCTTCGACCGATCGGTTGCATCCAAAAAATATTCTGCATAATGCGGTATCTTTTTTTGACAACCTCTAACACATCAGGGGCGATTGCTTCAAGCACTCTTAATTCACTTAACAAAGGAATTCCTCCGTTGGACTTAAGTAGTCCCTCATAGACTTTTGGCGACCCATGAATTTTAAAAAAAATGCAAGAAAGTCAAATCAATCATTTGAAATTTGCTAATTTCTTACATGACAAAGTGTAACAGGTTTAAGACTTCTACGCAAGGAAAAAGCCACGCTTTTTTTCGCTTGGCTTAATCAAAACGTTTTCTTTTCGATGAACTGGGAATATTTAATGCCTCCCGGTATTTAGCAACTGTTCGTCTGGAGATTTTTTGCTCCTTTTCCGCAAGTAATTCGACAATTTTTTGATCCGATAACGGTTTGTGTTTGTCCTCTTTTTCAACTAATAAAGCAATCAATCGTTTTACTTCATCAACAGAAGTATCTTCACCACTGACTTTATTTACAAAAAAACTACGCAATTCAACCACGCCGAAATCGGTCTCAATATATTTACCATTGACCGCTCGACTAATTGTCGATTCATGAACTTCCAATTGCTTAGCCACATCTTTTAACATTAACGGCTTCAAGGCACCTTGTTTGGCTTCAAAAAAAGCCGCCTGATGCTGAACAATAATCTTCCCAACTTCGAGAATCGTATCCTTGCGTTGTCCCAAAGTTTTATTTAGCCATTTGAATTGTTGAAGTTTTTCTTTTAAATAAGCCGTTGTTTCTTCATCCGCTTGTCGTTTCAATCGATTAAAATAATTCTCTTGAAAATTCAAGCGTAATTGTCCACGTTTATTTGATAAAACGACTAACTGTCCTTCTCGTCTGACTAAGGTAAGATCTGGAATGATAAAATTTGAATCCTGACTGCCGAAACTAGCTCCTGGAAAAGGATTCAATGTCCGAATATAGTCTAGGATTTGTTGAACTTGAGCCAAACTAATTTGATAATCTTTAGCGATTTGTTCAAATTTTCTTTTAGCAATCGCATCAAAAGATTCTTCTAATAGTAAATATGCTAATTCTGGTGCGTAGTCGTCTTGTTCTGTTTGCAGCATCAGACACTCTTGAAGATCTCTAGCTCCCACACCAGGCGGATCTAGTTGTTGTAAAAGAGTCAAAGCATCAAGATATTGGATATCTGTTGCGTTCAATTCTTCTTTGAGTTCTTCTTCGTTGACTTTTAAATAGCCATTTACATCGATATATTCGACTAAGATTAGCATAATCTCACGAATGAATGTATCGCGATAATTCAAATGAATTTGATGAATCAAATGTTCAAACAACGAGATTGGATGATCAGCAATCTGGATAAAAGAATCTTCTTTGATTGGACCGCTATGCATTTGCATCAAATCACTTTGAATTTTTGGTGCGACTACATCAAAGAGCGGATTCTCTAATGAGACCGTTTCAACGTAGTCTTGCAACTCCTCAGTATTAAATTGTAGGATCTGAATGGCTTGCTGCAATTCTTGTGTCATCGCTAATTTTTGACTTTGTTGCTGCTTTTGCGAATAACCTTGTTGAAACTTCATATACTTTCCCCTTGTTTTTTTTAAATTATATGCTAAACTAATACTCGTGCTTGCGCCCTTAGTGTAGTGGATATCACGTAAGATTCCGGTTCTTGAGACGGGGGTTCGATTCCCTCAGGGCGCATTTTCCC
>JALAGR010000079.1 GCA_022712335.1 Pediococcus sp.
AAATAAGAAAGAGCTCGTATTCCATTTTAGTATGGATACGAACTCTTTTAGCCTATTTTACAAGTACGTTGGTTAGGTCTCCAGCTTTTAAGATTAGATTAGCTAAACGACTCATCATATTTAGACGATTATTTTTGATTGCTTCATCCTTGTCCATTACCATTGTTGCATCAAAATACTTAGTAATTGACGGAGTTAACTTACGTAATTCTGTAAACAATTGTTCCATTGTTAGAGCATCTTCAGATTCAATCTTAACGATTTGATCAAAAAGTTCTCCTTCAGAATCATTGTTGAATAATTGTGAATCAACAGTAAGTTCACCACTTGTTTCGTTTTTAGTAGCGATTCTTTGCACACGTGTAAGAGCTTCAATGTCATCTTTGAAGGTTTCACTGTCCTTAGCCTTAGCCAGTACTTGGGCTGCTTCGATAATTTCAGTGACATCATGATTAGCACCTGAAAGTACTGTTTCAACAACATCATGACTAATCTTTTGATGATCAAGGAATTGTTTGATTCGATCATTAAAGAAACTAAGTACTTGATCAAAGTTCTTATCTACATCAACACCAAAGGCTGTGTTGGCACTAGCAAGTTCTGCTTTGACTGCTGCTTCCAAATCTTTAAGATCTAATTGCCATTCACGACTATCCAAAATTCTTACAATTCCGTATGCATGACGACGTAATGCATATGGGTCGTTTGAACCGCTTGGAATCATATCAGCGGAGAAGAAACTGAAAATGTTATCAAATTTGTCAGCTAATGCAACAACTGCACCTGTAATGCTTTCAGGCAAGTCACCTTCAGCACTGTTGGGCATGTAGTGTTCACGAATTGCTTTAGCAACTGCATCGTTTTCACCCATAAGTTGAGCATATTTTTCACCCATCACACCTTGTAATTCAGAAAATTCGCCAACCATTCCCGTTACTAAATCAAACTTGTAAATCATCGTAGCACGACTAATATCATCAAGTTCAGTTTGAGTAATGTTTAAAGAATTACCGATAACCTTAGCAATCGAATTAACACGTTGCATTTTCTCGTACATCGAACCGATTTTATCATGGAAACTAACTTTTTTAAGTCGATCAACATAGTATTGAATATCATGTTTTTGATCTTCTTCGTAGAAAAATGCTGCATCTTCAAGACGGGCAGTTAAAACTTTTTCATTCCCACGAATAACATTCTCAATAAATTCATCGTTTCCGTTTCGAACTGAAATGAAGTTTGGTAAAAGCTTACCAGCTTGGTCACGAACAAAGAAGAAACGTTGGTGGTCACGCATTGATGTGATCAATACTTCTTCAGGAATAGCTAAATATTTTTCATCAAATGCACCATTGAACGCTGTTGGCCATTCAACTAGATTGTTAACTTCTTCTAAGAGACCAAGATTAGGTGTTACATTCCAGTTATTACTTTCAGCAATAGCCTTAATTTGGTTTGAAATTAACTGTTTACGTTCATCAGCATCAACAATTACAAATTGTTCACGTAGTTTTTCTTCGTATTCCGTAGTATCAGCAAGTTCAACTGCTTCACCCAAAAAACGATGACCTTCTGTTTTGCGGTCTGCGGTAACATCAAGAATACTAAAAGGTAAAACTTCGTTGTCTAAAATCGAAACCATCCAACGAATTGGACGAACATATTTGAAATCAAAGTTAGCCCATTTCATCATGGTTGGGAAATTGATTGACTCAACAACTTCCTTCATGCCAGTAAGAATTTCCTTAGTCATCTTACCTTTGATCAATTTATGGACGTAAACATAGTCTGTGCCCTTGATGGTTTTAAATGTAATATCGTCGACACTAAGACCTTGTCCACGTGTGAAACCAATCGCTGCTTTTGTCCAATTACCATCAGCATCTTGAGCAATTTTACGAGCTGGTCCCTTAGCGTCTTCTTCAATGTCTGGTTGCTGATCCCCTAAGCCATTAATTCGAATTGCCAAACGTCGAGGAGTTGAGAAATGTTCGATTGAATCGTATGTTAAACGATTGTCTTTCAAAAAAGTTGTAACTTTCTGAACTAATTGCTTAATACTTGGTGTTACAACGTGCGCAGGAATTTCTTCCAATCCAATTTCTAGTAAGTAATTATGTGACATTATTTTGCCTCCTCTTCGTTATTTTTTAATAATGGAAATCCTAATTTTTCACGTTCTTCAACGAAAGCACGAGCTACTTTACGCGCCATGTTACGAATTCGAGACAAGAAACCTGCACGTTCGGTAACTGAAACAGTCCCACGTGCATCTAACAAGTTGAATGTGTGACTACATTTTAGAATATAATCGTAGGCTGGATGAACTAAGCCCTCTTCCATCAAACGGTTAGCTTCTGTTTCGAAATCATTAAACATCTTTTCAAGCATTTCTTGATTAGATTCCTCAAAAGAATACTTAGAATGTTCATATTCAGGTTCTTTAAAGATTTCACCGTATGAAACACCATTTCCCCATTCAAGGTCGAAAACAGATTCAACATCTTGAATATATGATGATAAACGTTCCAAACCATAAGTAACTTCACTAGTTACAGGGCTAACTTCAAGTCCACCAACTTGTTGGAAATATGTGAATTGAGTAACTTCCATTCCATCGAGCCAAACTTCCCAACCAACACCGGCACAACCCATTGATGGGTTTTCCCAGTTATCTTCAACAAAACGAATATCATGTTCCAATGGGTCGATGCCCAAAGCCTTCAAACTACCTAAATAAAGTTCTTGGATATTTTCAGGAGATGGTTTCATAACCACTTGGAACTGATGATGTTGGTATAACCGGTTAGGATTTTCACCGTAACGTCCATCAGCAGGACGACGTGATGGTTCAACATAGGCTGCGTTCCATGGTTCTGGTCCGATTGCACGCAGGAATGTGTATGGACTCATTGTTCCGGCACCTTTTTCAGTATCGTATGCTTCCATTAGCATACATCCTTGGTCTGCCCAATATTTTTGTAATGTTAAAATAATTTCTTGGACTGAAAGTTTCTTATTCATAAGTTCCTCCTTTTAATTTAGCGGACAAAAAAAGTCCCTACGCAGTGTACTCAAAATACACTACGTAGGGACGACACGAGTCGCGGTTCCACCCTACTTCCAGCAATTGCTGGCAACTTAGTTTCACACGGACTCCAAATGCCACGTGGATTCGTTTTGATCAGCTCCCACCATTCTGATCTCGCTTAGAAAACTTGGTTATCCACTTCGTTCTTCACTGTCCTCTATTA
>JALAGR010000080.1 GCA_022712335.1 Pediococcus sp.
TCTAATTTTGCTAGAAATTAATCCTTTAAATTTACTACTTCACTAAAACAATCCATCAAACCGTCCGTAACTTCAACTTGCAAATCGCGTGTAATAAAGATTGCTTCAATTCCCGGATGATTTGCCAATAACACTTTAGCTTTGTCAATTCCTTGGTAAAAACAAATTGTAGACCAAATTTCGCCATCAATTGATCGGTCACTCACAATGGTCACACTCGCCAAGTTGTTAGCAATCGGGTATCCCGTCGCTGAATCAAACATGTGATGATATGTTTGACCGTCTACTACCAGTTTGCGCTCGTAAATCCCGGATGTTCCCACTGATTTTTCGTCAATATGAAGTACTCCTAGCGGTACATGCCGAGGTTTGACCGGATTTTGAACTCCAACATTCCACTTTGCATCAGGATGTTGACTACCACCGACCAATAAAACATTGCCACCCAAATCGATAATTCCTGACGAAACATGTTGCTTTTGCCAGAAGTCCTTGATTTCATCAGCGATAAAACCTTTCGCTATCCCACCTAAATCAAGTTCCATTCCTTCTTTTTCAAGAAAGACACTCTGCTCTTGATCATTTAGTACAATAGCTCGCGGATCGGTTAGTGCTAAGCGTTCAGCAATTTGTCTATCACTTGGTTTATTAGCACCATCAAATCCGATTTTCCATAGCTTAACCAGTGGTCCAATTGCAACATTGAATCCCAACTGCCATTTGCTAACCTCAACAGCTTGCTGAATTAATCTATAAGTAGTTTCAGAAACCCGCACTGCTCTTTTCCCAGCTTGATGATTAATTTCCATTACTTCTGAGTCCTGCCGGTTAACTGTTAAATGGTCTTCAAATTCATCAATCATCCGCACCGTTGGTTCCAAAACATTAATTGGATCTGTTGGGGCAATCGATAAATTAATCACTGTACCTAATGCTCGGTGTTTTTTATTAACCAATTCCATTCATTTGCCCCCTTATTCTCATCTACATCACAATTATTATACCTTATGTAGAAAACGATTTCTTTTTAGTTTACAAAATTTTTTATACAAAAAAAGCTATCACAAGTTGAGTCGTGATAGCTTTCTTAGTTAGTACTTATTATAGACGTGCGTTTAATTCAGCTGTCTTATCTTCGTAACCTGGTTTGCCAAGCAATGCGAACATGTTTGCTTTGTATGCTTCAACACCTGGTTGGTTGAATGGGTTAATTCCGTTCAAGTAACCAGATACAGCAACAGCTGCTTCGAAGAAGTAAATCATGTATCCCAATGTGTAAGCTGTTTGGTCAGGAATGTTAACAGTCATAACTGGTACGCCACCGTCGTTATGAGCAAGCGTTACACCTTGGTAAGCTTTCTTGTTAACTTCGTCCATAGTACGACTTTCAAGGTATCGAAGACCATCAAGATCTTGGTCAGCCTTAGGAATATCAATATCATGGTTAGGCTTTTCAACGTTGATAACTGTTTCCATCAAATTACGACGACCTTCTTGGATGTATTGTCCAAGTGAATGTAAGTCAGTTGAGAAGTTAGCAGAAGATGGGTAGATACCCTTTTGGTCTTTACCTTCTGATTCACCCATCAATTGCTTCCACCATTCGCCGAAGTATTGAAGAGTTGGTTCGTAGTTTTCAAGAAGTTCTGTTGTGTAACCCTTACGGTAAAGGATGTTACGCAATGCAGCGTACTTGTATGCTTCGTTCTTTGTAACGTCAGCATCTTTGTATTCGTCGCTAGCGTCTGCAGCACCCTTCATCAATTGGTCGATGTCACCACCAGCAACGGCGATTGGCAATAAACCAACAGCTGAAAGAACTGAGAAACGTCCACCAATGTCATCAGGAACAACGAATTCTTCGTAGTTTTCTGCATCAGCTTCTGTCTTCAAAGCACCTTTAGCACGGTCAGTTGTAGCGTAGATACGTTTCTTAGCTTCTTCTTCACCGTACTTCTTGATTAGTTTTTCTTTAAGAACACGGAATGCAATAGCTGGTTCCGTTGTTGTACCTGACTTAGAAATCACGTTGATTGAGAAGTCACGGTCACCGATCAAGTTCAATACGTCTGCAAGATATGTTGAACTAATTGAGTTACCAGCGAAGATCACTTGAGGAGCACCATCACGTTGTTCTTTTGTAAGAAGATTGTAGAAAGTGTTGTTCAAGAAATCAATGGCTGCACGAGCACCCAAGTATGAACCACCGATACCAATTGCAACGAATACTTCTGAATCATTGCGAATCTTGTCAGCAGCTTTCTTGATACGGGCAAATTCGTCCTTATCATAATTTGATGGTAAATCGATCAATCCACGGAAATCACTACCAGCGCCAGTGCCATCACGTAAAATCTGGTCAGCAGCTGTAACAAGTGGTTGGATTTCAGCAAGTTCGTTTTCATGTACAAAATCTGTAACATTAGAACTGTCAAATGAAATATGTGCCATTAATAACTACCCCTTTTGTTTAAAATTCTTTATCTGTACCATTATACAATAAATTGACCTAATTTGGTTAGACCAAGATGATTAAACCTATTATTTACTGGGATTCCCTCCCCATTTAATCTAGTTGATCACCTGTACCACGCATTTTTGAAAGAAATTAATTTTTTCAAAAGGATGGCTGGAAAA
>JALAGR010000081.1 GCA_022712335.1 Pediococcus sp.
AAAGTGTGTTCCATCTGTTGGATGGATATTATGCCACGCAAGGATATCAATTAGTCGAAGTACATGCGGGAATAAACCAGCAGTGGTATGAAATTAATCAAACTAAAGTATCAGAAAACGAATTGGAAGCTGCCGAGCAATGGATGAACGATGTTATTCAACAAGATGTACATTCAAGTTTTAAATATGTTAGTGGAAATGAATATCCAGATCCAAACTATCAAAAATATGAACAAGTACGTCTGGTTCAATTTGGTGAAATTAATACACAGCCCTGTGGAACATTACATGTGAACCATACTGCGCAAATCCAGAGTTTTGCTATTATCGGTACCGAGCCGGTCTCTGGGGGAACAAGGATTAGATTCACTACGAGTTTAAATACTAATTTGGTTTTAAAAAGTGATGAAAAAATACTAAATCATCTTTCTAAAACTTTGAGTGTTAAACAATCTGAAATTGAAGAAAGAATTAAAGCCATGCAGGCTAAAAATCGGCAACTCGTTAAAGAAAATAAAGCTTTGAAAGAAAAAGCTATTAAATATCAGGTAAGAGAAATCTCACAGCGGTCTGAAGCAATAGTACGCCTTGAAATTGATCAGGAAAGTGATATTTCAAAGCTGATACCAGTGTTAGCTAAAGCGGTGGATGTACCTAAATTAATAATGGCAAGCTTTAAAGAAGTTACTTACTTCGGAATTATTTCACCTAAAGGAACTGCGAGAAAAGTTATGGATCAACTAAAGGAACGCATTGAAATTAATGGAGGTGGCTCGACTAAAATAGTTACTGGAAGAACTTCGATAAGGGAAGCTGAATTGGCAAAAATATATAATGAAATTATGGGAAATCACTAAAAAAATAGCGATCGATAGAATCATTTGATTCCGTCAATCGCTATTTTTGATGTTATCGAGTAATTATTTTTAGAATGTTGTTGTATCTGGATCCTTAGCTAAACCAGCTACGCCATGGAAACTATCGATTTTCTTGATATCTTCGTCAGTAAGTTCGAAATCAAAAACATCTGTGTTTTGTTGGATGCGATCAGTATGAACTGACTTTGGAAGTGGCAAGAAACCATGTTGGAGTGACCAACGGAGCACAACTTGAGCAACAGTTTTATTGTACTTAGCAGCAATATCTTTCAATTCTTCGATTGTAAAGATTTTACCAGTACCGAGTGGGCTATATGCTTCAGAAAGAATACCGTGTTCTTTATTGTAAGCAACAAGTTCGTCTTCAGTATCACTAGGATTTAGGAAGATTTGGTTAACCGCTGGAGTTACCTTAGCAGTCTTCAAAAGTTCGTCGAGATGATGAGGACGGAAATTAGAAACACCAATTGCACGTACCTTACCAGCTTCTAGAGCTTCTTCCATTGCACGCCATGAGTCGGCATTACGTTGTTGCCATTCATCACGGAATTTAAGTGGATTTGGCCAGTGAATTAAGTAAAGATCTAAGTAGTCAGTGCCTAGCTTACTCAAACTAGTATCTAATGCCTTTTTAGCTGATTCATAACCATGATCGCGATTCCATAGTTTAGAAGTGAGGAAGAGGTCTTTACGATCAATGCCACTATCTTTGATGGCTTTACCAACACTTTCTTCGTTACCATAGGCTGCAGCAGTATCGATATGACGATAACCTGCTTCTAAAGCAGCTTTGACAGCGTTGTATGCTTCGTCACCATCTTCAGATTGCCAAGTACCAAAACCAATAATTGGAATTTCGACTCCATTGTTAAGAGTATAAGTATCTGTTAACTTGTTCATTAAAAAAGCCTCCTTGAATACAATAATATACGTTAATAATAGCGCTTTTATGAAAAGTAAGCTAGCAAAAAGGACTAACTAAAAATTAGTTAATCCTTTAAGTTGCTGAGGTTTTTAATTATTTGTTAAATGTGCCAGCTTCAACCTCACGTAGGTAATCTGCAAGATGTTTGAAGTAAACAGGTGCATTATCGATCATGTGGTGATGGCCACCGTTTGGAGTTGTAACTAACTTAGCGTTAGGGATAACTTCAGCCATACGGCGTGCTGAATCAAGTGGCATTGTTTCATGTTCACCGAACGTAAGTAGGGTAGGAACATCAATGTTCTTGATTTGATCGCGAACATCCCATTCGTTAAGCTTACCAGTAACAACAAATTCGTTATCACCTTGGAAAGCATTATAAACAGGTGTAGCCATGGTTGGTACTAAGTGGCGGATTGCAACGGGTTGTTTACGGTCAACGTAGCCGGCATTTAAAATGTCAACTAATTTTTGGTAGCGTTCGTTGTCCCAGTCGCCAGATTTTTCGCAGTCACGCATGAATTGAGCATCTTCAGGAGCAAGAGCTTCATCACGGATGGCATCTTGATGTTCTAAGTATTCGTCGATGTTATCAACCATTGATGAAATGATAGCACCCTTAAGATGTTGACCATACTTAAGAGCATACATCATAGTTAAAGCTCCACCCCATGATTGTCCGATTAAGTAGAAATTGTCGATGCCTAATTTTTGGCGTACTTCTTCAACTTCGTCTAAGAAGTAGTCGTATGATAGGTATTTTTCAGCAGTTTCAGGATCAGAATAATCTGGTTGGTCTGAGTACCATGAACCAAGTTGGTCATAGTAGTGAACTTGAACGTTCAAACCTTGTTTTAAGAGTTCGTCGTGGAAGTTTTCCCAATATTCATGATTTCCACCAGGTCCACCATGAAGAGCTAACAAATGAATTGAGTCGTCGTCACCATCAGTGTGTGACCATAAATGATATCCATTATTTAGTGTTAAAATCGTTGTACCTTGTTTCAAAACACTCACCTAGTTTCTTAAATTTAAGCTAATAATATCAGATTTAAAGGGAACTTACTATAAG
>JALAGR010000082.1 GCA_022712335.1 Pediococcus sp.
CTTGAAAGCTTACGGAACTTTCCGTTCAATCGACGAACTCGTGGAAGAAGTCGACGTTATGATGCTACTCAGAATTCAAAACGAACGAATTTCTAAAAACGCTGTAATCCAATTTGAAGCACACGAATATCTTCAAGAATACGGGCTAACCTTTGAACGTGCGGATCGTATGAAACCAACTGCAATCATCATGCATCCCGCCCCTGTCAATCGTGGAACTGAAGTCGAAAGCAGCTTAGTGGACTGTGAACGTTCGCGAATCTTCAAGCAAATGACTAACGGAATGTACATGCGAATGGCCATCTTGACTGACGTACTAGAAGTCAAGGGACTAGTTAAGGGAGGATTGCAATAAATGAAAACTTTATTCAAAAATGCGCGCGTAGTTAAGGATCATCAGGTGCTAGAAGCCGATGTCCTTGTTGAAAACGACCGTATTTTACAAATCCAACCGGAAATCAAATCTGATGCAGAACAAGTTATCGATGTTAAAAAACAACTATTGATGCCCGGACTCGTCGACATCCACGTGCATTTCAGAGATCCTGGTCAAACTGCTAAAGAAGATGTGGTCAGTGGAAGTGCTTCAGCCGTACGTGGAGGATTTACGACCGTTCTCACCATGCCTAACGTCAATCCGGTACCTGATACACCAGAAAAAATGGCAGCGATGGTTAAGCATAATCAAGAGGCAGGTAACCTCCACATTGGACAATACGGTTCGATCACTAAGGACCGTACGAGTGAAGAACTGGTCGATTTTAAAGCTTTGAAAGAAGCTGGTGCTGTAGCTTTTAGTAACGATGGTAATGGAATTCAGACAGCTGAAACGATGTACCAAGCCATGCTACAAATCAAAGCGGTGGGCTTACCACTCGCAGCTCACGTTGAAGACGAATCATTGATGAAACATGGTGTCATGAATCAAGGCGTTGTAGCTGAAAAACTTGGCTTACCTGGAATTTCAGAACTTGCTGAAACAGCGCAACTCGCACGGGATTTAGAAATAGCCCGCAACACAGGTGCTCATTACCACGTCTGCCACGTTTCAAAAGCACGTAGTATCGAACTCATTCGTCGAGCTCAACGTGACGGGGTTCATGTAACGGCGGAAGTTGCACCACATCATTTATTCCTCGATGAAACAATGATTTCAATGGACAATCCGATGATGAAGATGAATCCACCACTTCGTACACTTGAAGATCGCCAAGCACTTCTAGGAGGCTTGCTCGACGGCACGATTGCCATGATCGCTACTGACCATGCGCCACATACGGTCGAAGACAAAACTGGTTCCATGAAGACCGCAGCGTTTGGAATCACTGGTTTAGAAACATCGTTCCCATTACTCTACACGAAGTTGGTTAAACCAGGTCTTTGCACAGTTGAACAATTAGTGGACTGGATGAGTGTTCAGCCTGCATCAGTTTTCAATCTTAAAGAAGCTGGCAAGCTTGAAGTCGGTGCGACTGCTGACCTGACAGTCATGAACGTTGATGATGAATATGAAATTAAAGAAGCTGACTTTGCTTCAAAAGGAATCAACACACCATTTGTTGGTCAAAAAGTTTACGGACAAACGCAACTCACGATGGTTGCAGGAAAAATTGTATTTCAACGGGAAGGGTAATTGAAGATGAAACGTTATTTAATTCTAGAAGACGGCACTACATATGAAGGAAACGCGATTGGAGCCGACCGCGAAAGTATTGGAGAATTAGTATTCAATACGGGGATGTCCGGTTACCAAGAGTCGATTACTGACCAATCATATAATGGACAAATCTTGATGTTCACTTATCCATTGATTGGAAATTACGGTGTTAACCGCGATGATTTAGAATCAGCTAAGTCAAGCTGTTACGGGGTGGTCGTGCATGAAGTTGCACGTCGCGCTTGCAACTGGCAAATGAACATGACTTTCGAAGAGTTCTTAATCCACCAAGATATTCCTGGAATTAGTGGCGTCGATACACGTGCCATCACGCGTCATATCCGCGAACATGGTGCAATGAAGGCAGCATTGGTCAATGAAGTGTCAGATGCTAAGTTTGAAGAATTCCACGCAACGAATTTGATTCAAAATCAAATCGAAGTGAGTTCAACACATAGCCCATATCCAAACCCAGCTAACGGTCGTAAAGTGGTTGTTATCGACTTCGGACTCAAGTACTCAATTCTACGTGAGCTTGCTCGTCGTGACTGCAACGTTATGGTATTGCCGTTCAATGCCACAGCTGAAGAAGTGCTAGCTTGCAATCCTGATGGTGTAATGTTCACTAACGGACCTGGAGATCCCGAAGCTATGGACGAAAGTGTTCTAGAAATGATTCGCACGGTCGAAGCTGCCGTACCCGTCTTTGGAATTTGTATGGGACATCAACTTTTTGCGCTTGCCAATGGTGCTAAGACAACCAAGATGAAATTTGGTCATCGTGGCTTCAATCACCCAGTTCGTAATTTAGAAACGGGGCGCATTGACTTAACATCTCAAAACCACGGTTACGCTGTTGAACGTGCTTCAATTGCTACAACCGACCTTGAAATTACACACGAAGAAATCAACGACGAAACGGTTGAAGGACTCAAACATAAAAAGTACAAAGCGTTTTCCGTTCAGTTCCATCCCGATGCAGCACCTGGGCCACATGATGCGGACTACCTTTTCGACAACTTCATGAAAATGATTGATGAAGACCAAAAAACTAAGGAGGACAAGTAATCATGCCTAAGAGAGAAGACATCAACAAAATTTTAGTGCTCGGTTCTGGACCAATCATTATCGGTCAAGCTGCTGAGTTCGATTATTCTGGAACCCAAGCTTGTCTTTCATTGAAAGAACTCGGATACCAAACGGTTTTAATTAATTCTAACCCTGCAACGATTATGACGGACACGGATATTGCAGATAAGGTTTATATCGAACCTTTGACATTACAATTCGTTTCTCAAATTTTACGTAAGGAACTTCCCGATGCCATCTTACCAACTCTTGGTGGTCAACAAGGTTTGAACATGGCAATGGAATTATCTGAATCTGGAATTTTGGATGAACTCAACATTGAACTCCTTGGTACAAAATTAGATGCCATCGATCAAGCTGAAGACCGCGAACGTTTCCGGGCTTTGATGAACGATTTGAACGAACCAGTTCCTGATTCAGGAATCGCTACAACGGTCGAAGAAGCGGTAGAATTTGCTGACCAAAGTGGCTATCCAGTGATTGTCCGCCCTGCATTTACCATGGGTGGAACTGGTGGTGGGATTGCGCAAGACGAAGCTGAATTGCGTAAAATCACAGCCAACGGTCTAACACTTTCACCAATGACTCAAGTTTTGATTGAACAAAGTATTGCTGGTCTCAAAGAAATCGAATTCGAAGTAATGCGCGATAGTGCTGATAATGCCATCGTGGTATGTAATATGGAAAACTTCGATCCCGTTGGTATTCACACGGGTGATTCAATTGTGTATGCTCCTGTGCAAACTTTGACAGACCGCGAAGTTCAAATGTTACGTGATGCTTCGTTGAGTATCATTCGTGCATTGAAGATTGAAGGGGGATGTAACGTTCAACTAGCGCTCGACCCAGCTCGTGACCGCTACTACGTCATCGAAGTTAACCCTCGTGTAAGTCGTTCAAGTGCGCTAGCTTCTAAAGCAACTGGTTATCCAATTGCAAAAGTAGCTGCTAAGATTGCGGTTGGATTGACACTTGATGAAATTTTGAACCCAGTTACAGGAACAACTTTAGCTGAATTCGAACCAGCTTTGGATTACGTCGTTTGCAAGATTCCACGCTGGCCATTTGATAAATTCGTCCGTGCTGACCGTCGCTTAGGTACTCAAATGAAGGCGACCGGTGAAGTAATGGCGGTGGGACGTAACGTTGAAGAAGCTACTCAAAAAGCCATTCGTTCGCTTGACATTGATATCAATTACATCGGTGACGAAGAACTTGCTGATTTAAACGAAGCTGATTTAGTTGATGGAATTATCCATGCTCGTGACGACCGGATTTTCTATCTATATGAAGCAATCAAACGTGGATACACTGTGGATAAACTTGCTAAGTTAACGAAGATTAACGTTTACTACCTCGACAAGTTGCTTCATATCTACGAAATTGAAAAAGAATTAATCGACACACCATTCAACGCTGACGTTCTTGAGTTAGCTAAGAAAAATGGTTTCTCAGACGAAATCATCGGAAAAATGTGGAAAGCTAGCGAAAAAGAAGTGCGTGATTACCGCAATGAAGTAGGCTTGAAGCCAGTCTACAAGATGATCGATACTTGTGCCGGTGAATTTGAATCACAAACGCCTTATTACTACAGCACATACGAATTTGAAAACGAAAGTGTTGTTTCAGACCGTAAGTCAATCGTTGTACTTGGTTCAGGCCCAATCCGAATTGGACAAGGTGTCGAATTTGACTACGCAACGGTGCATTCAATTCAAGCAATCCGTCAAATGGGCTACGAAGCCATCGTTGTTAACAACAACCCCGAAACCGTTTCGACTGACTTCTCGATGTCTGACAAACTTTACTTTGAACCATTGACGGTTGAAGACGTGATGAACGTGATCGACCTTGAAAAACCTGCAGGAGTAATCGTGCAGTTTGGTGGACAAACAGCCATTAACTTGGCAGAACCACTTGCTGAACGGGGCATCAAAATCTTTGGTACAACGGTGGAAAACGTTAACCGCGCCGAAGACCGTGACGAATTCAACAAGTTGATTCAAGCCAACGGTATTCGCCAACCACAAGGACGTACCGCGACGACAACTGCAGGAGCTATCGAAGCTGCTGAAGCCATCGGTTATCCAGTGCTTGTTCGCCCAAGTTACGTTTTAGGTGGACGTGCGATGGAAATCGTTCATGCCAAAGATGAACTTGAAAACTACATGAAGAACGCTGTTAAAGTTTCCCACAATCATCCCGTATTAGTCGACCAATACTTGGTTGGTAAGGAATGTGAAGTCGATGTTATTAGTGATGGTGACAACGTTGTGATTCCGGGAATTATGGAACATATCGAACGTTCAGGTGTGCATTCAGGTGATTCAATGACCGTTTATCCTGCTCAAACTCTTTCACAAAAAGTGCAAGATGAAATTGTGGAAGTTTCAATCAAGTTGGCTCAATCACTCGAATGTATCGGATTGATGAACATCCAATTTGTTGTGCACAACGATGAAGCTTATGTCATTGAAGTTAACCCACGTGCTAGTCGAACAATCCCAATCATGAGTAAGGTAACGGAATTACCAATGGCACGTCTTGCAACTCGTGCAATCTTAGGCGAAAGTTTGATTGACCAAGGTTTGAAACCAGGACTCCACCCAGCTGGCGACATAATTCACGTGAAGGCTCCGGTCTTCTCATTTACTAAGTTGGACAACGTTGATAGTTTACTTGGACCTGAAATGAAGTCGACTGGTGAAGTAATGGGAAGTGACCGTACGATGGCCAAAGCCCTCTACAAAGCCTTTGAAGGTGCAAAAATGCACATGCCAAACCACGGTAAAGTATTAATCACCGTTAAGGATGAAGATAAAGAAGAAGCAGTCGATTTTGCACGTCGTTTCTGGGAACTTGGTTACCAATTAGTGGCAACGAAGGGAACGGCGCAAGTTCTTGCTGAACATGGCTTGAAGGTCGAAACGGTCGGTAAGATGACTGAAGAAAACAACATTGTGGATCGTATCCACGACCACCGTATTCAAATGGTAATCAACACTATTTCAGATAGTACAGCTAGTGCTGCTGATGGAATCAAGATTAGAAGTACCGCATTAACTTATGGAGTGCCACTCTTCACGGCATTGGATACCGTCGACGCTATTTTACAAGTGCTCGAATCTCAAGCCTTTACAACACTACACCTTTAGGAGGAAATCAAATGGATCGCTTAGAAACTACAATCGCCGGAGTAAAATTAAAAAGCCCAGTCATGAATGCCAGTGGTACAGCTGCGTATGGGCAACAAATGGCTAAAAACATTGATTTAAATGAATTAGGAGCATTTGTAATTAAGTCCACGACCATGGAACCCCGCGAGGGTCATCCTTGGCCAACGACTGCTTCAACAACGGGTGGCTGGTTAAATGCGGTCGGTTTGAAAAATCCAGGAATCGAACATGTTTTAGCGCATGAACTTCCTTGGTTAGCTGAAAATTATCCAGAACTTCCAATCGTTGGAAGTATCGCTGGTTCCAATCCTGATGATTACGTTGAAGTAGCAAAACGGATGGCAACAGCACCAAACGTGAAGTTCATTGAAGTTAATATTTCATGTCCCAACGTTGAAAAAGGTGGATTGGCATTCGGAACGGATCCTGCAGTCGTTGAAGATATGACGCGTCGTATCAAAGAAGTTGTAACTGACAAACCCGTTTTCATGAAGCTGACACCGGGTGTGACGGAAATCGTACCGATTGCTTTAGCTGCCGAACATGGTGGCGCTGATGGATTAGTAATGATCAACACTTTAATGGGAATGGAAATCGATTTGGAAACTAGAAAGCCTCATCTTTCAAATGGAACTGGTGGACTTTCTGGTGAAGCAATCCATCCCATTGCTGTTCGTATGATTCATCAAGTACGCGAAGTAACTAATTTACCAATTATTGGTGTTGGTGGAGTATTTTCTGCAAAAGATGCGTTAGAATTAATGGTAGCTGGAGCAGGAGCTGTTCAAGTTGGATCAGCAAATTATGGTAACCCACGTGCTTGCCATGATATTATTCAAGGGCTAGTTCCAGCAATGGACAAATATCGATTTAACAACATTGCGGAGTTTAGCTCCGAAAAATGAAGCGGAGGTTTGGTCGTGACTGAACGAGTAGAATTTAAACTAACAAACATTAGTGATTTGAGTGAACAATATGACGTGGTCATCATTGGAGCGGGCAGTACCGGATTGACAAGCGCACTTGAACTAACCGAGTTAGGTAAAAAAGTGGTCGTGCTTGAAAAAATGGAAAAGCCAGGTGGTAACTCGATGCGGGCATCTTCAGGGATGAACGCTGCTGAAACGGCGATTCAACGTCGCGAAGGTATTATTGATAGTTATCAATCTTTTTATGATGACACGTACAACGGTGGTGGAAAGCAAAACGACGTTGAAATGTTGAAATACTTTGCTAGCCACGCGGATTCAGCGGTGGAATGGTTAAAGGAACATGACGTAGTTTTAGATGAAATTACATTGACGGGTGGAATGAGTGTCAAACGTGCACATCGCCCAAGTAGCGCACCTGCCATCGGTGGCTATTTGATTCATCAATTGCTCAACAAGTTGGTAGAAGAAAACGTTCCAGTCGTGTGCCAAGCAACAGTGGAATCGATTGATCGTGATGCTGCTGGTCGTTTTAAAGTGGACTTTGTGAACGCTGAAGACCAAAAGCACGCTCTCGACAGTGCAGCCGTAATTTTGGCGACAGGTGGATTTGCAGCTAGCAATGACTTGGTTGAAAAATACCGTCCGGACCTTGTTCATTACAAGACTACGAACCATCCTGGAGCAACGGGCGACGGGCTTCATTTGGCAGAGAATTTAGGTGCACAACTTGTAGACATGGATCAAATTCAAGTTCATCCTACTGTCTATCAAGATGGTGACCATGCTTTCTTGATTGGTGAAATGGTGCGTGGTGAAGGTGCCATTTTGGTCAACCAAGACGGTGAACGATTCGTTAATGAACTCGATACTCGTAAAGTAGTGACTGATGCGATTAATGCCCAAGAACGTCCAGATGCTTACCTAGTGTTTAACGCAGAACTTGTTAAACGGGCGAGTGCGGTTGGTTTTTACGACCACATTGGCTTAGTTAAACATGGAGACACCATTGACGAATTGGCGGAAGCTTTGAAGTTGCCAGTGGCAAACCTTAAAGCAACCATGCAACAATGGAGTGGAGCAGTGTCCGAACAAAACGACGAAGCGTTCGGACGCACAATGGGATTGATTGATGGTTTTGAAGAAGGACCATACATGGCGATTCATATCGCACCTGCTATTCATTACACGATGGGTGGACTTAAAACATCGCCAAAAGCAGAAGTTTTGAATAAAAATTTTGTACCCATTAAAGGGTTATATGCTGGTGGGGAAGTTGCGGGTGGATTACATGGGAACAACCGAATCGGTGGTAACTCAATCGCGGAAACAGTGGTTTTCGGACTCCAAGCTGCACGCCAAGCATTCAAAAATTTATAGAAAACTTCATGTACAAAGGTTTTATAAACTAAATTAAGACGAGATTTTGTTAAATGTTCCAATTGACAAGGTCTCGTCTTTTTTGGACAATGAAAAAGAATATGTTCTTTTTTCCGTGTATTATTAGTATAATAAGGATTAGTTTCAAAAGAAAAAGATTTGGAGGAAAAACTTTTGTTTAAGAAAACCATTTCTTTCTGGATGTTGCTAACATGCGTTTTAGTGTTAGCTGGGTGTGGTCAAAAGCAACCACAAACCAAAATTCCTAAGGGCGAATCATCAGATTTAACGATTTCGACCCAATATCACAAAGATCAACAAAATGTTGATTTATTACATAGTTTTTTGAAAGACTCAATGATTCAAAAAGCAGGGATTTACACAAATTTCAAAGATGATCAAAATAAGGATGATGTCGCAACAGGGCATGATATGTTGTCTGAATCATCTGGTTTGTGGCTAGAATATTTAGCACAGACACATCAAAATCAAGCATTCCGAGATTTTTACAAAAATACCAAAAAGTATTTTGATCAAGGACGTCAATTTAGTTATCGAATTGATGGCAAGACCAAGAAAAAATCGAATGTAAATGCTACGCTGGATGATTTGCGTATCATTCGCGCATTACAAATTTATGCTCAAAATACGAATAGTAAGAAATATCATCGCGAAGCAGCCACACGCTTTGCAATGCTCCAAACTACCAGTATTCAAAAGGATCGTGTACTTGATTTCTACGACGTCCACACTAAAAAGGCAAGTAGTAAAAGCTCGCTAGCTTACTATGATTTAGCGACCCTTAAATATTTTGAGTCAGTTTCTAAAAAAGAACGTGGATATTATCAAAAGCAATTAAAACTCGTTCAAAAAGGGTATCTGGGTGATATCTTCCCGTTGTACGCACCAAGTTTTGATTGGAAGACTGAGCAATATGGAACAGAGAATCTGAATACTTCAGAAGCTTTAATTACAGTGTTGCATTTAGCTGAAATCGGTAAGATGAAGCCAGAAACACTTAGTTGGCTCAAGATGCAAATCGATAATAAAAAGCTCTACAACAGTTACACAACGGCGGGAGCAATTGCTAATCATGATCAATCAACGGGTAACTACGCTTTAGTAGCAATGATTTTTGCTAAAAACGACAATCAAGAATATTACCAAAAAGCAATGGATTTGGTTTGGAAGAGCCAAGTTCAAAGTAAGAAGTCAAAAATTTACGGAGCATTGGGGGATGCGAAGAGTAACGATGCATATTCATTTAATAACTTGCTGGCATTGTTAACATCACAATATTAAGGAAAGCAAAAAATGAACTCTGTTAAAAAAGCTTGGAATACATTTCAAAAGCATATTTCACCCGCCGCCATGGCAACCATCCTGGCAGCGGTTATTTGTGCAATGATCCTTTTTGTTCCGCCAGTCAATGGATATGCGGATAATGGAGACTTTTATCGAGCGATGTTGAGTAATGGTATTTATCGTTTGCCGACTGAGCATAGTCAATATATTGGGTTTGTGGAGACTAAGTTTGGGATTCTAAAGTACTTTAATGAAAATAACGTCGCTGTTTTTTCTTCACAAGCACTTTTCGTTAAAGCTGCGGTGCTCCTAAACAAACTTTTTTATAGTCATCGATACTTTGATATACGTTTCCTAGGAATCGTGTACTACGTGGCATTTTTACCAGGAGTTTACTTATTAACGAAGGCGCTGGCTGGTACTTGGCGCCGAATTCGTAACTACGTGATTGCGATTTTTGTAGTATTAATTTTTGCAGATGCTTCGTTTATTTTATATTTCAACTCCTTTTTCGCTGAACCAGGAATGTTAATTGCATTTCTATACGCATTTGCGTCGATTATTCTTTTAGCACGTGGTTGCTATTCTAAGCGTTGGAAGCTGTTGTTACTATACTTTATCAGTATCGTTCTTTTAATTACTAATAAGCAGCAAAATGCTCCTTTAGCGTTAAGTTTTGGGGTAGTATCAATGGGATTATTTTTCTTGCCGGGATTAAAAAAACAAAAGAAACTCGCCATAATTGGTGGCGTGGTTGGCATTATGGGCGCTGGAATCCTGACATATAGCCTGATTAACAAAGAATTTAACGATGTTAACCAGTATCAGTCGTTTACACACGGAGTTTTAATGGAGACTGGCGACCCAAGTAAAAATATCAAAAAAAGTGGTTTGAGTGAACAATTTGCGTTAATGCGCGAACAAAACTATTATGCTAAAACTTTTGATACGGTTGATCCGAGTTCTGCGTATATTAGAAAACATTTAGTTGGAAAATATAACTTTGCTTGGATCGTAAAGTATTATGCTCAAAATCCACAACAATTTCTGCGGTTGTTAGATGTTGCATCGAAAGATATTATGGTCACCCAAGTCAAAGCGGTCGGGGATTATACCAAATCCTCTGGGAAAAAAGCTGGACAACAAAGTACGTTCTTCACATTGTACAGCTCACTAGCAGGAGCCTTTTTCCCAGGAAAGTACGCATTTTTATGTCTTTTAGCTTTAACATTCATCATTGTATATGCAGTTAGTGCATATATTGATTTTGCTGCTGGAAGATTATTCGGAGTTATGCGTTTCTTCTTGGTATTGGGATTAATGACGATTTGTGTATTTGTTCCGATTGTCTCGATTATTGGAGATGGAGATGCAGATTTAGCTAAGCATCTATTTATGGTACCGCTCAGTCTAGATTTAACCTTCATCATGTTCATTTCGGATATTTTGAATGGGCAATTGTGGCTAACCGAACAGGAGGAAGATGAGGATGAATAAAATATATTTGTTTTTATTGACCGTCGTCTTTGCCATTACAAGTGGAGCAGTCGCGTTAACTAGTACAGCGCATGCTAGTGAACATGGCAATGGTCGAGTGCTATTAGTCTATGATTCTCAAAACACGGTTAAACAAGGTGAGAAAAAAATCGATACCTTGCAACGTATGCTGACAGGGATGGGACTGAAAGTCACTACCGTTAAAGAAAGTGAATACAAAAAAGGTGAGTTGAACCAGGGATATCAAGGTGTAATTACCTTGATTAATTGGAAACAAGCTGGTTTGGTCAATTCAACCTTTATCCATGATCGTAATCAATATGACGGAATTAAGCTCCATATTGGTGAAGGTCTTGATGAAACTGAGCAACATCAATTACAGGTAGAACTAAAAACGGTTTATCAGCAGCAACTGATTTTAGATGATGAACAGAATACCGAAATATTACCATTCATCACTCGAATGGATGTCTTGACCGGAGTTCCTAAAAAAGCTCAGACTTTCGGTGAGTTAAAAAATCAAAGTATTAAAGATGAAAAATATGCGTATGGTGTAATCAATCAGCATCAGGGCTACCTACCATTTTTCAATAACAAAGGATTGGGATTGATTACGGCAAGCAAGATGATTGCAACGCTATTTGATCGTCAACAAGAAACGAAACCGTTATTGACCATCACGGGTGTGTCGCCGTACAGCAATTTAAAGATGCTTGATAAGTTAAGTGCTTATTGCGAAGATATCGGCGTTCCACTTGCAATCAGCACCGTAACGGTCGACAAAAATACTGAAATGCAAGCATATAAACGTTTCACGCGATATTTACGAAAAATTGAAGACCGTGGAAATGTGATTTTCCTTCAAGCGCCAGTAATCGGAGGAGCTACTAAAGCAAACGCAATGGATTTGAGTGAATTATTTGATAACTATCTCCTAAATTTGGCACAAAATCAGATTTATCCAGTAGGAATCAGTGCGCAAGGTTTTTGGAATCAAGATCGAATTTTACGTAATAATGCCTTAAAAAAGGCGTCCTACTGGATGATGCTTCCAAATACAAAAACAGTCTATCTTGATCAAGACGACCAGGCAGGAGTAAGTGAACGTAGCTATGTGGCACTTTCAGCAGCTACTTTCAATAAAATTGACCACCAAGAAGATGTTCGATTTGCGATGCCGACCGCACTAACGATGAAAATGCCAGATAGTGATGTAAAATTGCAAAATTTAAAAGAACAGATTCGGGCGATGGACTTTAGTTGGCAAGACCCAGAAGAAGAAATCAGTTCGAAAATCGATTTTGCGAGTTCTGGTTTGGCTTACCGAAATGGACAGTATCTAGTAAATGGTAAAGAAACTGAAATCGATATGCATTTGGATGTGGAAGCTTCAACAAAACCAAAAGCAAAACCGGCATTGTTCCGAGGTTTCTTCAAGGTTCAAGGACGGATTATTACCGTATTTTTCGCAATAATCTTTACTATTTTGGTTATTTTCATTGCTCTTGGAAGAAAAATTTACAAACGTATGTTTAAACGATAGGGGGAAAAGACAATTACTATTTTAGATTTTTTCTTAATGGTTGCGATTATTGCCATTTGGGGAACGCTAATCATTAATCTAGTTTTGACGGTTGCTGGCTACACGTGGTATCTCAAAGAAGCGCCGAAGCCAGATAAAGAATTACCCGAAGAAGTACCATTTGTCTCGGTGATGGTACCAGCTCACAACGAGGGAATCGTAATTGTTAAGACGGTTTTGTCCCTACTTAGTTTTGATTATCCCAAGGATCGCTACGAAATCATTGTAATCAATGACAATTCGAGTGATGATTCAGCGCAACTATTGAAAAATGTGCAAAAAGACTTTGGTGAAGAACGCTTAAAGGTTATCAACACAGATAATATTACCGGTGGAAAAGGGAAATCTAATGCCCTAAATATCGGGTTAAAGCAAGCTAAAGGAAGCATCATTTCAATTTACGATGCAGATAACACACCCGAACATGGAGCGTTACGACTTTTAGTAGCAGAATTGTTGCAAAATGATCGTTTAGCGGCTGTGATTGGGAAGTTTAGAACAAGAAATAAAAATGAAACCATTTTAACGAGATTTATTAACATTGAGACACTTTCGTTTCAATGGATGGCACAAGCAGGACGACAACGCCTGTTTAAATTATGTACTATTCCAGGAACCAACTACGTTATTAGACGAGATATTTTAGAAAAAATCGGGGGCTGGGACGTTAAAGCTCTCGCCGAAGATACTGAAATTAGTTTCCGTGTCTATCAAATGGGTTATCAAATTAAATTTCAACCACGTGCTGTCACTTGGGAACAAGAACCGCAGACCTTGGACGTTTGGTTTCACCAGCGAACCCGTTGGGTAAAAGGAAACATTTACGTGGTTGTGAAAAATGCCAAGTTACTTTTCAAAAAGGCGGGACGACCAATTCGATTCGATTTACTATATTTCTTATCAACATACTTTTTGTTGATGACGGCATTGATTCTTTCAGACGTCGTCTTTGTACTTTCAGTTGCAGGATTAGCCCATTCGGATTTACAAGGATTTAGTAATGTCTTATGGCTCTTCGGGGTGATCATGTTTATCATCAGTACCTTTGTGAC
>JALAGR010000083.1 GCA_022712335.1 Pediococcus sp.
GCGCTAAATCATCCGCCAAACCGACAATTTTGCTAACTTTAACCCCAATTGCAGGATGGATTTCATACTCAGTAACTGATGGACCCATCTTGACACTTTCGACTGAAGCATCCACCCCAAAGCTATTCAAAGTGTCTTGTAAAATTTTCGTATTCTTTTTAATAGAAGAATATTCCGAACTCTGATCAGTTTGTGGAATTTCCGTTAATAGTTCGGATGAAGGCAAGTGGTAGTTTGGATTAGTCTTTGAACCACTATCAAATCCACCTGAAACTTCCATCTCATCACTATTAACTTGATTTTTAGGCTTACGTTGAACTTTATTAGTAGTTGCAATTTCAATTTTAGGTTCAATTGAATGTTCAGTTCCCTTAGTCCCATCAACAATTGGTTCCTCAGTAAACTCTTCATCTGGTTCGATGATGTTTTTAATCGGCTGTTTATTTGTGGAACGTATACTACGGTTCGTAGCATTAGTAATTTTAGGTTCTTTAGTTTTTGGTGCACGTTCTTTTTCTGAAAAATCTAAACTACTGAACCATTCGTAAATACCATTGATTGCAGATTTACATCCAGTCACAATATGTTCTACTGTCCATGCTAATCCCAAGCCAATCTTTTCGAGTACTTGATCAAATGGAATTCCAAACAGCACAATCAATCCAATCGCCATTAAAATGATTGAAAATAACATACTGCCGACACTACTAAGTAAAAAGTGCGTCCCTGTATATAAAGCCGCACCCCCAATTCCACCACCAACGTCATTGGTTGAAGTCTGTTCTAAAAACGACCTTTCGATACCGTCAATCGCCCTGCTCACAAATCCATTTTCAAGTTTAAGTCCACTGGCAAACCGATATTCTACCCATAAAAGATAACCTAGTAAAGTTAGGCAAAGACCGATCACTCGATCAACGCTGCCTTTAAACGACAGTTCTCTTCCCATGAATAGCAAATATAATCCATAAAAAAATAGGATCACAAACAGAATCGGACTCAGACTACCAACAAAAATTCGAAACATATTTGCAATTAATATTCCTAAGAATCCTCGACCAAAATAGCCTAATACTGCAATTAAGATGTACGCCAATCCTAGAAGATTTTTAGTCGGCACTTGCGTTTTTTTCTTAGTTTTCCGCGTTGTTTTTCGTTTTTTTCTTGTTTTTGCCATATCAAGTCCTATTTCAATTTATCGTTTTCGTATAAATGGCTCATCTCTAAATTCGGGAATCCCTGTTGTCGTAACACTTCATAAATCACGATTGCCGCGGAATTCGATAAGTTTAGTGCTCTAATATTGTCATCATTTTGTGGAATACGAATTGCACAATCATCATAACTACGCATGAAAGCTTCAGGCAATCCCGTTGTTTCCTTACCAAACAACAAATAATTGTCTTCTTCATTATTTGTACTTGTATAATCAGCTTCCGAATAAGCTCGCTTAGCAAACTTCGAAACTACAAATAGTCTTTTTTTGTCAGGAACCGTTGCAAGAAATTCTGGTAAATTTTCATGATATACAATTTCAACTTTATCCCAGTAATCAAGCCCCGCTCGTTTAACTGTTTTATCATTAATCGTGAAGCCCAATGGTTTGATTAAATGAAGAACAGAATTTGTTCCTGCACAAGTCCGAGCAATATTGCCAGTATTTGCTGGCATCAATGGTTCAAATAGTACAATGTGATTCGTCATAATTTTTCTCCAAATATATTTTTAGAATTAAAAACGCAGATACTCGGTATTACGCGGCGAGTATCTACGTTCGTGAAGTCCATCTGCTCGTTTCAAACGAACATAGCCGATATTGCGATCAAACGATTTCAACTGCATATTAACATTACTTTTTAATTTCCGCAAATTCAGCTTAAACTTAATCATAACCGCCGATACTTTTCTTTAAAGCTCTAAATCCATGGATAAACAAAACTTTTAAGACGGCGTAGACTGGAATTCCGAAGATTACTCCGATCAACCCGAACATCTGACCTGAGGCAAGTAACACAACTAAAATGGTAACCGGATGAATATCCAAGTTACTACCTAAAACAAGTGGCGACACGAAACGTCCTTCAATCGTTTGTTCAATCACAAAAACAATTAATACTTTCACTAACATCATTGGTGAAACAAAAGCTCCAATTACAATTGAAGGAACCATTGCCAAAAATGAGCCTAGGTATGGAATCAAGTTAAGGAAACCTGCAGCCACTCCTAACGTTAGGGCAAACTTAAGTCCAATCACTGAATATCCAATAAAGAAAATCACAGCAACAAAAAATGCTACAATCAGCTGTCCTCGAATATACTGACTTAATTGAGTATTGATTTCATTCAAAATCTGAATAAACCCTCTTCGACGACGAATTGGAAATGCGCGCGATAAAAATTGTGGCAATCGATGACCATCTTTTAATAGGTAAAAAAGAATAAACGGCATTGTAATAATGCCAATCACGATCTTAGTAATCAAGCCAATCACACTACCTAATGAAGTAACCGTATTATCAGCGAATTCAGTTGCCTTTTTTGTCCATGATTGAATTGTGTTGCTACCAATCCCATCAATTTGCTTTTTTAAGTCCCCTAATCGTGGATCTTTCAAAACACCTTCGACTTTATCAACTACTGAATTCCAATAATCAGGCCAATTTTTAATCAACGCTGTTGATTGATCTCTGATAACCGGAATAACCGAAACAATTCCAGCAACAATCACAATTGTAATTAACACAAAGATAATTGTAATTGAAACAACTCGTTTCAATTTAAAACGTTGCTCCAATTTATCAACTAG
The DNA here is from genome assembly GCA_022712335.1 of Pediococcus sp. GTDB lineage: Bacteria > Bacillota > Bacilli > Lactobacillales > Lactobacillaceae > Pediococcus. The sequence continues at coordinate 2,807 of JALAGR010000083.1, forward strand.
TGGATTAATCAGATAATATAAGACCCCCGCTAAAATAATTGGAAAGCCTACGATACTGAAAAAGTCTTTCAATGGGCTGAATATCCATGTAACCTTTGATAGCATGTATAAAATCGCCAAAAATAATAAAACGATAATCAAACTCACAACCGGTCGATTATCTAATACAAGCCGATTGAACCAGCTTCTCCAATACTTATTTCTTGGTTTATTATCCACTATACTTCACCGCCTACATATATAGAATCTCTTCTCCGACCTTAAATTCTGGGAATTGATTTGGTGTCAAATAGATTGCACTTTCTAACGGTTTCTCAGGTACATCTTTAAATGCTAGCGTCGTGTGGCCAATCATTTGTAAATTAGTGTTAACTAAACTACCAATAAATTCAATCTGGTATTCAATTTCGCCAATTTTAATTTTGCCACCCTTTTTCAAATCAAATTTTTGATTTTGTTGATCGGCAATCGCTTGAATAATTGCTACTTTTTTTAAATCTGGTGTTGCAGTTTCGTCAAATAAAATCGCTAATGCATCTTCTTCTGAAATTGCATCGGAACCGATACTTATAATTTTTGCTGAAATCATAAAAACAAACACCCCTTTTATATTCTTTTTTTATTGTATCATATTGCACATTTTTACCCTTTTAGAAAGCGCATTCAGAAACAAACGAATATGATATACTTATTGTTAACGTTTTACAGAGTAAGGGAGGATCTTTTTATGATTGAATCTATTTTATTAGGTACGTATACAAAACAAACTAGCCAAGGTATTTACCAAGTTGATTTAGACACTGAAGCTAAAACTCTAACTAATTTACAGTTAGTTACTAAGGTTGAAAACCCAACATACTTGGCACTTAGCAAAAAAGACGTTTTATACGCTGTCGATCGTTTTGATGGTCAAGGCGGATTATCTGTTACTGATTTAAACGCACCACAAAATGTTCTCCAACACATCGTAGCTCCTGGAACTCCTCCAGCTTACGTAACCGTTGATGAAGCACAACAATTAGTTTTTGATGCTAATTACCACGAAGGTACTCTTCATGCCTACTCAATTAACGATGATCAAACATTGACACTAGCAAATACCTTTACTAACACCGGAAATGGTCCGCTAAAAGAACAAGACGGTTCGCACCTTCATTACATCGATCGTACACCAGATGGTAAACTAATCGCATGTGATTTGGGAACTGATCAAGTTTTCATTTTAGACTACAACAATTCTGGTTTCAGCGTCATTGCAACTTACGAAACAACGCCTGGATTCGGCCCTCGACACATAACTTTCAATAGTAGAGGCGATTTAGCTTACTTAGTTGGCGAACTATCTAGCGAAGTTGAAGTATTGAAGTATAACAATCATCAATTAACACATTTACAAACAATTAAAACTATTCCTGCAGATTGGAACGAACACAATGGTTGTGCTGCAATCGAAATCACTAATGATGATTGCTTCCTGTATGTATCTAATCGTGGCTTTGATTCAATCGCTGTTTTTGAAATCCAATCCGATGGCACTCTGAAACTAATTCAAAATGTCAGTGTTGAAGGAAGTTTCCCACGTGACTTTGCCTTAAACCACGACCAAAACTTTTTAGTAGTTGGAAATCAAACTACTGATAATCTAACTCTATTTGAAAGAAACGCCAATGATGGTAAACTAGAGCTTATTCAAAAAGACTTTGCAGCTCCTGAAGTTGTATGTGTCTACTTTAAATAAGAACGGAGAAAAATATGTTTAAAGAAATTCCAGTTGAAAACTTTACTGATATTCCTGCGTTAATCGCTAAGGGAGCCAATCGAATTGAACTTTGTGATAATCTTGCGGTTGGTGGCACTACCGTCAGTAAAGGTGTGATGGCAGAAACTCAAAAATATGCTAGTGAACACGATGTTCCAGTTATGGCAATGATTCGTCCACGTGGCGGAAATTTTGTTTATAATGATATCGAACTCAAAATCATGGAAGCAGATTTGTTTCAAGCTCAAGAATTAGGCGTCGACGGTGTTGTCTTCGGCGCTTTGATGGTTGATGGTAGTCTTGATGAAGATGCAATGGAACAATTAATCGGTGCCGCTAATGGAATGCAAATCACTTTCCATATGGCTTTCGATGCAATTCCCGTTGCAAAGCAAGCAGAAAGTATTGATTGGTTAGTTGAGCACGGCGTTGATCGCATTTTAACGCATGGCGGTCCCCTAACCCAACCAATCGAAGATGGCTTAGCGCAAATTAAAACTAACCTTGAGTATGCTAGCAACCGCATCATTGTCATGCCCGGTGGTGGCGTAACAGCCGGTAACGCTGAAAACATTCAAAGAGAATTAGGAGTCCATGAACTACATGGATCAAAACTAGTTTAAAGATTTTCACAAAAAACCTGAATCGTGTAAAAACGATTCAGGTTTTTGATTTCTAATAAAAAGTTGCCAAACAAATTGTAGCAATATTAAAGTAAATTAAAATTGAAGTTATATCACTCAAAGTTGAAATAAACGGACCACTTGCAACGACTGGATCCATCCCTAATTTTTCCATAATAACTGGAATCAAA
>JALAGR010000084.1 GCA_022712335.1 Pediococcus sp.
CAATAAAATCGAAACAATCGTTGGTACGACGGATATCCACGAAACACGATTTTGACTAATTTGATTCCAAAAGCGACTGGCACTAAATTTTGGTGCAATTACGAGTTTTCCGCCTGATAATCGCGTTGATAAAATTGAAATTACTTGCGCATTGATATGAAACATTGGCATCACCACCATCGTTGTATCTTTCGACGTCAACTTCTGTGCAGTAATATTGTGATTAGCAGCATTAAATAACATGGCATGGGTTAATCCCACTCGCTTGGGTTTGCCCGTCGTTCCCGAGGTCTGTAACACGAGTGCGAGATCATTTTCATTAACATCATTCATATCAAAACTAGACCGGTCATTTAATAAGCGTTCGTTAATAAAGATTGGTAATTCCGCTTTCGTTTTCAAACTCAGATTAATTCGTTCCAATAGTGCATCATTCACAATTTGATTGGCTAGGTCATCTTGCGTTACCAGCATCGCATAATTTTCCTGATTAAATTTAGCTTGTAGTTCAGCGACTGGCACACCAGCTGAAATCGGATGGACAATCGCTCCAATTTCCCATAAAGCCTGTTCTAAAACGGTATAAATCACTGAATTTTCTAAATTGATTAGTACGTGATCGCCTTTTTGTAAGTTTAAATGCATCAGTTGTCCCTTCAGTAACTCCGCATCTTCCGCTAAATCCTGACCGGTAAACCAAGTATTCTGTGCCTCATCTTTCATTACGTTTGCATCAAATAATTGGATTAGCTGGCGATTCAATCCTTCTGTTAATTTTGTCATTTGGCATAACTTCCTTTCACATTTTCGTCGATAATATCGTTAAATAATTTTTTAGCTATAGGTTCGATTTGTGATTCGTCCAGTCGGCGCCCACCTTGTTCTTCTAAGCTCGTATTACCATCTCGAATCACTAAAACTCGATCTGCCATTTTAGCTGCTTCATTCACGTCATGCGTAACTAAAATGGCGGTTAAATCCTGTTGAATGCATATCTTCGAAATCAGCTCTTGCATCTTATACCGTGTTAGCGCATCTAAGGCCCCCAGCGGCTCGTCTAACAGTAGTAATTGCGGATGTGCCATCAATGCACGTCCTAACGCCACACGCTGCCTCTGGCCTCCAGAAAGCTGTTCGGGGTAATAGTTCTCGAAATCCTCTAAGCCAACCAAAGCTAACATTGCTCGTGCTTGGGCACGTTTTTTCCGTCTTCTACTACCAAAACAAAGATTATCTAAAATCGTCATCCACGGTAAAAGTCGGTCATCTTGAAACATCACTCGCACTACGGGCTGCTCTGAGTTAAAATGTAAACTTCCACTAGTAAAGTCCTCTAAGCCTGCAATCATACGTAATAATGTACTTTTACCACCACCACTTTGACCAACTAATGCTACAAATTCTTTTGGATAAATTGCTAAATTTACGTTTCTTAAAATTTCTTTTTCATTGTAATTCTTGTTTAAGTTCTGAATTTTTAAAAATGGTTCCGTCATTTATTTACCTCCTTGAGGTGCGCGCCATTGCAACATAATTGATTCCATCAGTTTTACAATTAGGTCTGAAAGTTTCCCAAGTAGCGCGTAAATGATAATACATAAAACTACGGTCGTGATGTCCATATAAGTTTGCGCATTATTGGCCATGTATCCAATTCCCGAACTCGACGAGATGGTTTCAAAAACGATCAAGGTCGTCCACATTACTCCTAGTGCGTAGCGCAGACCCATCAATATATTGGGCAGTGCGCCTGGTAAAATCACCTTTCGAATCAATTGCCAGCGGGATAATCCGTAAGAGCGTGCCATTTCGATTAATTTTGGATCAACGGAACGAATACCTTGGAAAGTATTAATGTAAATTGGAAACATCACTCCAATAGCAACTAATGAAATTTTTGCCGGCTCGCCAATTCCAAACATGATAATAATTAGCGGTATCAATGATAGATGTGGGATGTTTCTGAGCATCTGAATTGAAGTATCAAATAATGCACTTGCAGACTGGATTAATCCGTTCATGAATCCGAATAGTAATCCGACTGCGCCTCCAATTAGTAATCCAAACGTTGCTCGATATAAACTAATTCCAATATTAGTTTGGAGTTGTCCATTTTGAATCAACTTAATCGCATCTTGAATAATTGAAATTGGTGAGACACTGGTTTGTAAAAGACCAAAACTCACAACCGATTGCCAGGCGACGATCACACTTAAAGGCAAAAACCACGGGACGACCGCATTTAAATTGATTTTCGGTAATTCCTTCTTACTTTCGACTATTCCTATTTTTTCTACATTTTGCATATTAGGTTCGCTCCTTTAGGTTTCAACTGATTTGAATAGTACTAACTATATCCAAGCACTTTGAATAAAAGGCGTTCTAAATACGAAGGTTTGAATGCTAAGTTATGAAAAATAAATTTAATTCTATGAACGTTCTATGAATTTAATTAAGAAAAAGACAACAAAAAAAGCGACAACCGAGCTAAATCGCTCCGTTGTCGCTTTTATTTGATCAATTTTCTAATTCATAAATTTATCAAAGAAACCACTCTTGCCATGACCAGCTGGTTCTTCACCACTGGCTTTAGCAAATTGCTTCAATGCTTCTTTTTGGTCGTTATTTAACTTCTTAGGTACGGTAACTTTAACCTTAACATGTTGGTCACCAGTGCCATTGCCACGTAAACGTGGTGCACCTTTGCCCTTCAAACGGAAGTTCGTTCCCGTTTGCGTTCCAGCAGGCACCTTCAATTTAACATTGCCATGCACGGTTGGAACTTCGATTTCGTCTCCCAAAGCAGCTTGCACAAATGAAATCGTTTGGTTGTAATAAATCTCTGAACCATCACGTTCATAAATATCACTTGGTTGTACTTGGAAAATAATGTAAAGATCCCCATAAGGACCACCATTAAATCCAGCTTCACCTTGACCTTGAAGACGCATTTGTTGTCCATCTTCAACACCAGCTGGTACAGAAACTTTAACTTCATGTTGTTGTGAAGTATGTCCTGAACCACCACAAGTAGCACATTTTTCTTTGATTTCCTTACCAGTTCCGTTACATACATCACAAGTTTGTTGACGAACCATTCGTCCAAGTGGTGTATTTTGCGTTACTTGGATCGTACCTGAACCATTACACTTATGACAAGTTACTGGAGAAGTACCTTCTTTAGCGCCAGAACCACCACAAGTCTTACATAATGCTTCACGTGAATACTTGATCGTTGATTTTTTACCAAAGATTGCTTCTTCAAATTTGAGATTCATTTGATATTGTAAATCTTCACCTTGGCGCGGTTGGTTTGGCGATTGACGCTGTCCACCACCAAAGAAAGAGCCAAAGATATCTTCGAATCCACCACCAAAGTCGCTAAAACCGCCTTGGCCGCCGAATCCACCGCCACCAAAACCGGCGTTCGGATCTGCTGAACCAAATTGATCATATTGAGCACGTTTTTGAGAGTCACCTAGGACTTCATACGCTTCATTGACGTCTTTAAACTTCTGTTCGGCATCAGGTGCTTTGTTGATGTCTGGATGATATTTCTTCGAAAGCTTACGGTAAGCTTTTTTGATTTCATCATCAGACGCATCTTTACTAACGCCTAGAATGTCATAATAATCTTTATTTGCAGCCATACTCATCCTCCATGATTTCTATTAGTTTATCTTAACAGATAATCATGCAAAAAGGTCAAAGTCAGTGACTTTGACCTTTTTACGATTACTGGTTATTTACTTCTTGTCCTTGTCAGGATCAACTTCTTCAAAATCACCGTTGACTGTATTGTCATCATCAGTCTTAGCGCTACCAGCATTGGCTTGTGCACCGTCAGCTTGACCTTGTGCTTCTTGAGCTTGTTGGTAAAGCTTTACAGATAGATCTTGAACAATCTTGCTCAAATCATCTTTCTTAGCTTTCATTTCTTCAAGATTGTTATCTTTTTGGGCTTGTTCAAGAGCTTCCTTAGCATCTTTAGCCTTCTTGATTTCATCTTCAGAAACTTTACCTTCAAGATCTTTCAAAGTCTTGTCTGTAGTAAAGATTAATTGATCAACTTCGTTACGAAGATCAACTTCTTCTTTACGTTTTTGGTCAGCTTCTTCGTTTTCTTTAGCTTCTTTCATCATACGATCAATTTCTTCATCACTTAGACCCGATGAACTCTTGATTGTAATCTTTTGTTCTTTTCCTGTACCTTTGTCAGTTGCAGAAACGTTTACGATACCGTTCTTATCAATATCGAACTTAACTTCGATTTGTGGGATTCCACGAGGTGCAGCTGGAATATCAGTAAGTTGGAAGCGACCAAGTGTCTTGTTATCAGCAGCCATTGGACGTTCACCTTGAAGAACATGGATGTCTACAGCAGGTTGGTTGTCAGCAGCTGTTGAGAATACTTGAGACTTGCTTGTTGGGATTGTTGTATTACGGTCGATTAACTTAGTGAATACACCACCCATGGTTTCGATACCAAGTGAAAGTGGAGTAACATCAAGTAAAACAACGTCCTTAACATCACCAGTAAGCACACCACCTTGAACAGCAGCACCTAGAGCTACGGCTTCATCAGGGTTGATAGAATGGTTAGGTTCTTTACCTGTCCAGTTCTTAACTGCTTCTTGAACAGCTGGAATACGTGTTGAACCACCATTTAGAATTACTTCGTCAATTTCAGATGCTGAAAGTCCGGCATCTTTAAGAGCATTTTCAACAGGTGCCTTTGTACGTTCAACCAAGTCAGCTGTTAATTGGTCGAATTGAGCACGTGTCAATGTCTTTTCAAGATGAAGTGGACCTGCTTCTCCAGCAGAGATAAATGGTAGGCTGATTTGAGCTTCGCTAACACCAGAAAGGTCTTTCTTAGCTTTTTCAGCAGCGTCCTTCAAACGTTGAAGAGCCATCTTGTCTTGAGCAAGGTCTACGCCGTTATCCTTCTTGAATTCAGCAACTAACCAATCGATAATCTTTTGGTCAAAGTCGTCTCCACCAAGATGTGTGTCACCATTAGTTGAAAGTACTTGGAATACGCCATCCCCTAATTCAAGAACAGAAACATCAAAAGTACCACCACCTAAATCATAAACAAGGATCTTTTCGTCTTTGCCATTTTGATCTAGTCCGTAAGCTAATGAAGATGCAGTAGGTTCGTTGATGATACGTTGAACATCTAAACCAGCAATCTTACCAGCGTCTTTTGTTGCTTGACGTTGTGAATCATCGAAGTATGCAGGAACTGTGATAACAGCCTTATCAACTTCTTCACCAAGGTAATCTTCAGCAAAACCTTTGATGTAGCTTAAAATCATTGCTGAAACTTCTTGAGGTGTGTATGATTTACCATCAACAGTTACTTTGTAACCAGCTTCACCGATGTGACGCTTGATTGAAGCAATTGTATCAGGGTTTGTGATTGCTTGACGCTTAGCTACTTCACCAACTTGAGTTTCACCATTCTTGAAAGCAACAACTGATGGAGTTGTACGTGCTCCTTCAGGGTTAGTGATAATCTTTGGTTTGTCACCGTCCATAACAGCAACTGCAGAGTTTGTAGTACCTAAATCAATACCAATAATTTTATTACTTGCCATTGTCTAAAATCCCTCTTCCTCTTTTTATTGAGCTACGATAACCATTGCTGGTCGTAATACTCGGTCTTTTAAAATATATCCTTTTTGTAATACTTGAACGACTGTATCAGCTGGATGATCGTCATCTGCTGGAACCGTTTGAACGGCTTGATGCATGTTAGGATCAAAATTTTGTCCTTCAGCTTCAATTTCAGCAACGCTGTTATCCTTTAAAGCTTTCAACAAGTCCGTTTGAACCATTTGAACCCCTTTTTGAAGTTGTTCTGAAGCTGATTCAACGGCTAAAGCTCGTTCAAGGTTATCAAGTGCGGGCAAAATTGCTTTTGCAAGTTTTTGACCATCGTACTTGATTAATGATGCTTGTTCTTTTTCGTTTCGGCGACGCATATTAACGATTTCAGCTTGAGCACGGATGTACTTGTCAGAAAGTTCATCACGTTCAGCTTCCACCTTTTTAATATCATCTAAAGCCGTAGCTTCTTGTGTTTCTGTGGTTGAATCGTCATTAGTTGTTTCAACCTTTTCTGCTGAATCTCTTTGAGCTGCATCAGAAACTTCTTCTTTGACTTCTTCTTTTTTCTCTTTTGCCAATTCAATCCTCCTAACTATCATCAAGGTGCTTATAATATTCAAGCATTCGATTAGATAGTTGATCTCTAAATGTATCAAGTAAACCTAACGTCTTCGAATACTGCATACTAGTTGGACCGAGAATGGCAATTAATCCTTTGCCTCGACTACCAACATCATAAGTGGCGGTGATTAAGCTAAAATCTTTTAATAAAGCGTTGCTTAATTCATCCCCAATTTTTACATCTAAGTCACTCTGATTGTTTCCAAGTAATCCATCAAGTTGGTCATTTTCATTGAATAGAGTTAAAAGCCCTCTAATTGAACTCACGTCTACATTTTTAGAAAAATTCAAAACGTTTAACTTTCCGCCAATGAAGTATCGATCCCGTGATGAACGGGAAACCACATTTTCAAAAATATCAACGATTCCGTCATTACTATGCAGATAGCGCTCAACCACTTTTGGAATATCCGTTTTCAGGTGGTAATAAACTTGATCTAGCGTTTCACCAATCAAGCGATCATTCATTATTCGAAGAACACGTTCGACCGTTTCACTATCCATTCCGTGTGGAATCGAAAATTGCTGACTAGTAACGTCACCATTACTTGAAACCAAGATCAACATAACTTGATTACCACCCAATGGAACCATTCGGAAACCATCTAACGTTGCATCCTTTTGTTCAGGTTTCAACGTTAATGCGGTGTAATGCGTCAAATTGGATAACATCTCCGCCGATGTTCGGACGATATCGTCCACTTCTTGGAAATGCGTGCCCAATCCATCTTGAATTTGTTGAGCCACATTTTGATTTAACTTTTTGGGACTCAACAAATGGTCAACGTAAAATCGATATCCCATCAGGGATGGAATTCTACCAGAAGATGAATGCATCTTTTCAATTAGACCCATTTCTTCTAGCTTAGCCATATCATTTCGAATCGTTGCTGAACTCACCTTTACAGGTAAATTGTTCATCAATGTTTTCGATCCGATCGGCTGACCATTCTCAGTATACTCTCGGACAATCTCCTCTAAAATTAACAACTCACGATCTGTTAACATGAAAATCACCTCTTTTAGCACTTAGAAAGTTGGAGTGCTAAGAACACTTAATAAGATACCAGAGCTTTTTAGAATTGTCAACTATAGTCAAGTTTGGTCAGACATCTTTAGAACTTGTTAAAAAATTCCCTTGTATCCTCTTCATCATGGTGTAATTGCTCGATCAAACCGTCTACTGAATCGAATTTAACTTCGCCTCGTAAGCGGTGGTACCATTTGATTTTTACCGTTTCACCATAAATTGCTTCTTTAAAATCCAAAATATTAATTTCCGTTGTGACTGGGCGCCCTTCGCCAAAG
>JALAGR010000085.1 GCA_022712335.1 Pediococcus sp.
CTTATTAACTGCATGAACTGAGATAACATTTGCATCCAATATTAATTTCATTGTTTCTACTTTTGTGCAAACTTTCCGAAACTCAGGTAAAATTTTCGGAGTTTCTCCTTTATATACATCATATATCCCACAAATAGATAAATCAGCGTTTTCTCTAACGATGTTATTATGCAAAAGCTCATACATATCTTCAGCGATATAATCATCACTGTCAATAAAACCTAAATATTTTCCTTTAGCAACTTCAATTCCAGCATTTCTCGCATCACTCAATCCACCGTTTTTTTTATGGATCACTTTGACACGGGAATCTTTTTCAGCATATTGATCACAGATAGCTCCTGAACTATCCGGAGAGCCATCGTCAACTAAAATCAATTCGAAATCTTTGAATGTTTGATTCAAAATTGAGTCCACACATTTCTTTAAATACTTCTCCACATTATAAACAGGAACAATAATACTTATCTCACACATTAAATTCGCTCATTTCTGATTAATTCTACTGTATTCTTCAATGCTTCATTTAATCCAAATAATGGTCTCCAACCAATAGAATCGATTTTGTCTGAAGCTAAGATTGCTTGACTAGCAGTTGAAAAACCTCGTCTTTCTTCTTCATCAGGCAAGTCAAAAATAACTTCCTTTTGATTTAATGCTGCTAATCCATGCGCTAAATCTTTCAAATGCAAGTCAAATTCAGGTACGGCTATATTATATGCTTCACCATTTTCACCATTCCCTAAGAGATACAATAAAGCATACACGACATCACCGACATAAGCATAAGAAAAATATTGATTTCCTTCACTCTTCAAAACGATATCTTCATTGTTCACAGCATTTAAAATAAATTGGGAAGAAGCTTTTGAATCATTCAACAACATTGTTGGGCCAAATGTACGGCAAACTCTTGGGATAATAATATCTAAATCATGTTTAGCGATATAAGCTTGACAAAGACTCTCACCAGCACGTTTTCCTTCAGGATAGCCTGCTCTTAATGTGTTACAGTCAATATACCCGCAATAGTCCTCAGTAAATTTTTCGACATCGCCACGATTTTCACCATAGATTTCTACGGTTGATAAAAACGCCACGCGTTGTGCTTTTTTCTTAACTGCAAACTCCAAGACTTGTTGGGTTCCCATTAAATTAGTCATGATTGTTCCAATTGGATCAGTAGCGTATGCCCTAGGATGTGTATTACTAGCTCCATGAAAAATATAATCTACTTCTTTATCCAACATAAATGGTTGGGTAACATCTGCTTCAACCATATGGAAAAAAGTTGATTCTTCATACATTGAAAAACGCTTTTTCAAACGATCAATACTTCTTCCCATTGCATAAATATGAATGTTAGACTGATTTTTTTCATTTCTCCTCATTAATACATCAATCATATACGAGCCAATCATTCCAGTTGCCCCAATAATTAAGAATGAATGATGATCAATCTTTTTCCAATTATTGTTTGCCTGATTGATTTTATCCAATTCAGCACGATATATTTCATTTTCTAGTAACACAATCTCACCTCTAATCCTTCATCTTTAAGTACGCTTTAAAAAGTTCTAAATCATCTTGTGTTGTCAATTTGATATTTTTGTCAGAGCCGGCTGCAAAATATAATGTCTCTCCAAGCTCAACCATCATTGTATTCGTATAGGAAGAATCCGTCATTCCAATATCTTCTTTAATCGCCTTATCATATGCCCAGCTTAATTTCCCAAACTGATAAGCCTGCGGTGTAGAAACTCGACGCAACGTATTGCGATCAATATATTGTTTAGTTGTTTCTTCTGTATCCTTCAAAAAAATTTGTTCATTATACGGCAGTGATGTTACACCATTTCCATGTTCTTGACATTTAACGATTACGTCTGAAAGAACAATCTCATCCACTAATGGTCGGATACCATCATGAATGATAATCGTGTCATCTTCATCCGAATATTCTTTAAGAAACTGAACTCCGTTATTAATTGATTCTTGTCCCTTTGATCCACCTGGAATAATCCATTGGACTTTTTTCAAGCCATACTCTCTAATATATCCCCATAAAGTATCTTCCCAGCCAGATTTACATACGACTAAAACTCGATCGACTAAAGGATGATGTTCAAATGACTCCAATGTGTAAATAATAATTGGTTTTCCTTCAATTGTAATAAATTGTTTAGGAATGTCTTGTCCCATTCTTTTTCCGACACCGCCGGCGATAATCAATGCTGTAATCACTTATTTATCCTCCTTATTGGTTAAATAGTAGATACCTTTGTATTTTTTATATGAATTATCTGGATCAATATACACTGTTTCATGATGAGCCATACGTTGGTTTTCAGGAGGTAGTTTCATATAATCTCCAAAAACACTTTTCAAATAATTATCATAACCGATTGGAATCGGTAGTTCTGTATCTTCAAAAATCACTTTTTTAGCACTAGCAAAGTCTTTTTCTGGATATACATTTCCCATATACCTTGGCCCAACACATAACTCAGTAACAAAGCCTGTACTCTGAGAATTAAATTTTCTCATCTTCATTTCTGCATACTTCCAAATGTGATACTTATTTAATTGGCTAGGAGCTAACTTCAATAATAATCCCCCTAGATTAGCCAAAAATTTCCCATGATTTTGAGGAATTTGCTGACTACAATAAATTGCGTAGACTAACGCCCAAAATTTTTGGATTTTCCTTTGATAACTCTTTGCTGGTGCAATGTCTAAGGGAAAGATATCAATTTGAATCCCATGACTAATGTCCAAATTTTCTTGATAAGTTTTGATAAAAGTTGTATTTTTATCCCTCAAGGTAGTAAATGAGTTTCGATCGTTATAATCCTTAGTAGCTCGTAATAAAACATACTTATTATTACTTTCTTGTTTCCTCCACAAGACTAATAACTTTTCATAATCAGCTCTAGGCATAAAAAAATCTAAATCATCATCCCAAGGAACAAAACCTTGATGCCTAATCGATCCAATAGCTCCACCACCACATAAATAACACAACAAATCATTTTTATCACAAAAATCCGAAAAATATTTTGCAAGCTTTAGACTTGTTTCTTGTACCTGTCGCAGTTGCTTGTCATCACTATACATAAGATCCCTCAATCATCAATACTTTCTTTTTAGTAACGCCATCACTCTTGGCATCTTCGTTTCAACAAAAGATCCCGTACTGAGCACTAGAATAA
>JALAGR010000086.1 GCA_022712335.1 Pediococcus sp.
AAGGGATTGAAGATTAGCGGCGTTAAAGTTGACGATCAACCGGTTAAATTTGAAATCGACGATGCCAACGATGCTGTTCGAATGCATTTGAATCAATCTGGAAATGTAACAATTATGCTTGAATATCAAGCGCAGTTGACTGATACAATGATGGGGATTTACCCATCTTACTATGAAGTCGACGGTGTTCAAAAACAACTTGTTGGAACACAATTCGAGACAACTTTTGCGCGCCAAGCATTTCCTGGGATTGATGAACCAGAAGCTAAAGCAACATTTGATTTAGCAATTAAGTATGACGAACACGATGGAGAAACGATCTTAAGTAACATGCCTGAACTTAAAAAAGTTGACGGCGTGCATTACTTTGATACGACGGTTAAAATGTCGACTTATTTAATCGCCTTCGCATTTGGAGATCTTCAAAGTAAAATCGCTGAGACCAAAAGTGGAGTTCAAGTAGGCGTATTCGCAACTAAAGCACATCAAGCAAAAGAACTCGATTTTGCGCTTGATATTGCGAAACGTTCAATTGAATTTTATGAAGACTTCTATCAGACTGCATACCCATTGCCACATTCATGGCAGTTAGCTCTTCCAGATTTTTCTGCTGGAGCAATGGAAAACTGGGGTTTAGTAACTTATCGAGAAGCTTATCTTTTGCTAGATCCTGAAAATACATCATTGGAAACTAAACAATTGGTGGCAACGGTGATTGCCCATGAATTAGCTCATCAATGGTTTGGTGATTTAGTTACAATGAAATGGTGGGAAGACTTGTGGTTGAACGAAAGTTTTGCCAATATGATGGAATATGTAGCGATTGATGCCATCGAGCCCGACTGGCATATCTGGGAAATGTTCCAGACCTCAGAGGCTCCAGCAGCATTACAAAGGGATGCAACCGATGGTGTTCAATCTGTGCATGTTCAAGTTCAAAATCCAGCTGAGATTGATGCTTTGTTTGATGGCGCAATTGTTTACGCGAAGGGTTCACGAATGTTAGTAATGGTTCGAGCACTGATTGGCGATAATGCATTACGAGCAGGATTGAAACAATACTTTAAGCAACATCAATATGGCAATGCAGAAGGTGCAGATTTATGGGATGCACTTGGAGATGCAGCTGGAATTGATGTGGGGGCAATTATGCATTCGTGGCTCGAACAGCCAGGTTATCCAGTGGTCGATGTAACTGTTGACGATGGGAAATTAAAACTCAGCCAACAACAGTTCTTCATTGGAGCAGGTGAAGAGGTTGGACGTCAGTGGCAAATCCCATTGAATGGTAATTATGATGTTGTACCTCAAATTTTGGATCATCCTGCTTTAGAATTAGGGAATTATGAACAACTTCGTGCTGAAAATGCTCAACCATTCCGACTTAATGTTGGGAACAAATCGCACTTTATTGTCCGCTATTCTAAAGTTTTACTGGATGATATTTTAAGCGAACTAGATCAATTAAATGCAATTGATCAACTCCAAATTCTTCAGGATTTAAGGTTATTGGCAGAGGGAAGTTGGATTTCATACGCCGAAATCGTTCCATTATTAGGAAAATTTGCTGATAGTCACTCATCAGTGGTTAACGATGCTTTATACCGTTTGGCAGGAGACTTGAAGAAGTTTGTTCAACCTGACAGCGTTGAAGAAAAGAATTTACAAAAATTGTTCAATCAGCTTAGTGCTGCACAAGTTCAACGTTTGGGTTGGAAAACTAAAGCTGACGAAAGCAACGATGATCAACTGATAAGACCTTATGTTTTAAATGCAGCATTGTATGCAAAGAATGATGAAGCTATTCAAGTAGCTCATCGACTTTTCGAACAAAATCAACATCAGCTAGCGGGATTATCTGCTGATATTCGAAGATATGTCTTGAGTAACGAAGTGAAGAATTTTGGTAGTACTTCACTTTTTGAAAATTTACTAAACCAATACCGTCAATCGACGGATCCAAGTTACAAAGCCGATCTAAGTGCAGCGTTGACGGCAACAGCGGATATTCAACAAATTAAGCAGATTATTGAGAAATTTGAAGACGCTGGGACAATTAAGCCTCAAGATTTAAGAGCTTGGTTCCGTGGGTTGTTAGCTAACGCAAAGGGACAACAGTTAACGTGGGATTGGATTCGAAATGACTGGCAATGGTTAGAAGATACTGTTGGTGGTGATATGGAATTTAATACGTTCATCACGGTTATTGCTGGTATCTTTAAAACGCCAGAACGTTTAGCTGAATTTAAAGTGTTCTTTGAACCTAAGTTGCAGACACCAGGGTTAACACGTGAAATCACAATGGACATTAAAGTCATTGAAGGACGCGTACGGTTGATTCAAGAAGAAAAAGAAGCTGTTAACGCAGCGATTGCTAAAATAGTTAAATAAAAAACTCAATCAACAAAGTTCGGATGCAAAGACATTAGCGAACTAACTGTTGATTGAGTTTTTTAATATGCGAAATTAGTTATTTTCGATGTCACTAGCGTGGTCTGATAAGTCACCGCCAGCGTTTTGAACGTCACCATTGGCATAGACGTAATATGAACCGTCATGGTCAGAGGTGATGTGGAAGTAGATTGGGGATGACTTACCGATCGAATTGAAAGCAACTTTCCAACCTTTATCGCCATATTTTTCTTTAACCAAATTAATAGCCGCTTCGGAATTTTTAATGGTTTCATCGGCTAAAGGATGGTTATTATTTTTCTTTTCAGCTGCCGTTAATTCTTCACGACTTAGATTTTTAGAAGCGGGCTTACTTGAAGTAGTAGAAGCACTACTTGACGATGAAGCCTTAGAATTAGTTGAACTCGAAGCAGCTTGTCTACTAGATGAAGTTTGGCTAGTAGATTTCTTTTCTGAAGAAGACGAAGATTTGGCTTCTTCTTTTTTTGAGCTAGACTTTGAACTAACTTTTTTACTAACTTTTTCAGTTTTAGAAGTAGCACTTGAAGATTGTGAATCTTGTTTTTGATTTCCAGAACCACAGCTAGCAAGCGTTAGTGGAATCAGTGATAAAAGTGCGATTGAAACAATTTTTTTCATAATGAACCTCTCCCCACAATTGGTTTTAACGCGCAATGAATCTACTTAAATTTTAACATAGATGGTTGGTGGCTTAAAACTAAGAGAGCTTTTAGTTGTCGAGACTGTAAACGCTTAAAAGTATTGTGGAATTGAACGAAATTGGCTATAGTGAAATTATTAATTATTTTGTATCGGAGGAGAAATTATGGAAAAATCACCATATAATATTGGTCTTGATATCGGGACATCTTCAATTGGTTTTGCAGTAACTAACGATCAAGGGGAGATAATCCGAGTTAAAGGAAGAAATGCGATTGGAGTTCGTCTTTTTGAAGAAGGCCATACGGCTGCTGAACGTCGAGGATTCCGGACGACCCGTCGTCGCCTCTCACGACGTAAGTGGCGAATTCACTTGTTGAATCAAATTTTTGATCCGTACATATCGAAAGTTGATCCAACTTTTTTTGCGCGGCTAAAAGAATCTAATTTATCACCTAAAGATGACCAAAAACAATTTCAAGGTTCGCTATTGTTTCCAGATCGCCAGGACTATATTTTTTACCGTGATTTTCCAACGATGTATCATTTACG
>JALAGR010000087.1 GCA_022712335.1 Pediococcus sp.
ACAGAACATGTGTCAACACCTAAAAAATATTTTTGGAAACGCTTTACAAAAATATTTAAGCATGTATAATACTGTTTGTAAATAAAACTAACAAACCTTTGTATCGACAAACAAAATAAGAGAAGGGTGCTAATATTATGGAAATACCACAAAAAGAACCAGTACATACACATAACCTAGTTTCTTGGAAAGAGCGTATTAGTTACGCTGTTAGTGATTTTGCTTGTAACTTGTCATTTCAAATGATTGGAACATATCTAATGTTCTTCTATACAGATGTTTTTGGGATTACGGCTGCAGCAGTAGGGACTTTATTCTTGGTGGCTCGAATTGTAGATGCTATTGATGGTCCAGTTTGGGGATTATTAATTGATCATACACATACAAGATGGGGTAAAAGTCGTCCATTCTTCCTCTGGTTCGCTATTCCTTTCGCAATTTTCTGTGTATTGTGTTTTACAACTCCTAATTTAAGCATGGGTGGAAAAGTTGTTTGGGCATATATCACTTATATTGGAGTAGATGTTTTATATTCAGCAGTAAATATTCCAATCACATCAATTTTACCTAGTTTGACAAATGATACTGATGAACGTGTAACGTTAAGTACAATTCGTCAATTCTTTGGAACAGCTGGTGCAACGATCGTTACTGTTGCGGCCCTACCAATGGTTAACTTCTTTGGCGGTGGTAATCAGCAAAAAGGTTTCTTCATTAGCGTATTAATTTTAGCTATTATTTCTGCAATATTATTATTAATTACTTTTGCTAACACAAGAGAACGTATCCAGACCAAGAGTTCAAGAAAATCAATTCCAGTAAAGCAATCTTTGAAAGCGCTTAAAAAGAATTGGCCTTGGGCAATTATCATTTTCATTAACTTCATTTACTGGTTGGGGATGCAAACGAAGAGTCAAGTTACTGTTTACTTCTTTAAATACAATATGCATAACGCTGGCTTAGCTTCATTGGTACTAGGTCTTCAAATCGTAGCACTATTAGCAGTTATCATTACACCAGCAGTTGCTAAAAAAATTGGTAAAAGAAACACAATGCTAATGGGAATGATGTTAGCAATTGTAGGTCAATTGATTCTAAGCATCGGTGCAAGTCAATTGAATGTATCGATCATTATCATCGCAACGTTAGTTGGATACTTAGGAACCGGTTTTGTTTCTGGCTTAATTGCTGTTATGCTAGCTGACTCAGTAGATTACGGTGAATGGAAAAATGGTGTTCGTGCTGAAGGTATCGTTACTTCATTCTCAAGTTTCTCAGCAAAACTTGGAATGGGTATCGGTGGAGCAGTTACAGGTATGATTTTAAGTGCTGGTGGTTATGTAGCCAACGCAACACAAACAGCCACAGCATTAAGAGCTATTGAACAAAATTACATTTGGGTACCAATTATTGGTTTTGGACTATCAGCAATTGCTCTGTTATTCTACAAAGTAGATGGTGTTGAAGGTGAAATGCAAGCAGACCTTGCTGCAAAACATCAAAAGGAAAACGAAGAAGAATAATATAAGTAATTGGGGAGAGCAACATGGTAATTCATAAAGAAACGATGCGATCAGAAAACGAAAAATCAGTTTTACAAAGAATTTTTACTGAGAGTCCAATTTCAAAAAGTCAGGTAGCTAGAGATGTTAGCCTAAACAAGGTGACAGTGTCACAAATAATCAATAAGTTTATTTCAAGTGGATTAGTTGTTGAAGCGGGATCTGGAGATAGCACACAGCAAGGTGGGAGAAAGCCGGAGTTGTTACAGATTAATTCGAAATATGGATATGTTGTTTGCATCGATCTTGGATATCAAGAATTATCAGTGCTTTCAATGTCAATTAATGGTCAAAAACTAGATAGCAGGCATGCAATTTTTAAAGATGACGATATAAACATAGCAATAAAACAAATAAACGAAATACTCGCTGAATTACAGGGAATTCGCGAAGAAAATTTACTAGGGCTGCTAGTCTCGATTCATGGGATTGTTCATAAAAATCAAGTTATTTATTCTCCATTTTGGAATATGCATCAAGTTGATTTGGCAGATTTATTAGCAAAGCAATTTGATATTCCAGTAATCCTTGAAAATGAAGCTAATTTAACAGCAATTTTTGAACGAGATTATAGCGAAAATGAGATTCAAAACGCCGTTAGCATTAGTATGCACAAAGGTATTGGGGCAGGAATAATTATTGATGGCGAACTGTATCGAGGACGTAAAGGCGAGGCGGGTGAAATTGGTCAAACTGTTGCATTTGAGAGCGAAAATCAATCACTTGAAAAAAGTAAAAAAATTGAAGATGTCTGTTCACCACAAGTAATTTTAGAGCAAATTAAGAATACCAAAGGAATTAAATATATCAATTGGCAACTTGTGCGACAAATGTTTGATGATGATGACCAAGAGACACTAGAAATTCTAAAAATGTTTGAGAATAATATAGCAAAAATAATTAGTAATGTAATCGTGTCTTTCGATCCAGATGTACTGGTTGTTAATGCTTATATTTTCAAAGAGTTCCCTGAAATTTTAAAGCGGATAAGTGATGGTTTTGCAAATATTTCGGTTAGAAATACGCCAATTGTTTTAAGTCAAAATGTTAAAAATGCTAGCCTATACGGTGGTTGTGCACAAATGATTCGCACAATTTTAGGTGTTTCAAAACTTAAATTACAATATAGAGAATAAAGAGGTTTTTACAATGAGCGAATATTATGATTTTAATAAAGCAGAATACGTTGGCAATCAATCAGGTTTAAAAGCTGGTAATGGATTCCACTACTACAATCCAGATGAAGTTATTCAAGGCAAAAAGATGAGTGAATGGCTAAAATTCTCAGTTGCTTACTGGCACACCATGGATCAACGCTTAGTTGACCCATTCGGAGATGGTACAGCTCAACGTCCATGGGACAAGTTTGAAGATCCAATGGAACAAGCTTTGGCTAAAGTAGATTACATGTTTGAATTTTTAGACAAAATGAACGTTGAATACTTTGCTTTCCATGATCGTGATTTAGCTCCTGAAGGAAATACTTTGCGTGAAACTAACGCTAATTTAGATAAAGTAGTTGATAAGATCGTTGAAAAGATGGAAGAAACTGGTAAAAAAGTTCTTTGGAACACATCAAGTCTTTTCACGAACCCACGTTTCGTAGCTGGTGGAGCTACTGCTCCATTTGCTGACATCGTTGCTTACTCAGCTGCCCAAATCAAACATTCTTTGGAAATTGCTAAACGGGTAAATTCTAAAAACTATGTTTTCTGGGGTGGACGTGAAGGCTACGAATCACTTCTAAATACTGATATGAAGTTGGAACAAGAACACATTGCTAAATTCTTCCACATGGCTAAGGATTACGCTAATGAAATTGGTTATACTGGTCAATTCTTATTAGAACCAAAACCAAAAGAACCAACATCACATCAATATGATACTGATGCTGCCACAACAATTGCTTTCCTTAAGACATACGACTTAGAAAAAGACTTTAAGTTAAATCTTGAAGGAAACCATGCCTACCTTGCAGGACATACTTATGAACATGAAGTTCGTGTTGCACGTGATGCCGGATTGCTAGGATCACTTGATGCAAACATGGGTGACAAGTTGATTGGTTGGGATATTGATGAATTCCCTAATGATATCTACGAAGCAACGCTTGTTATGTATGAAATGCTTAAAAACGGTGGCTTAGCAACTGGTGGTTTGAACTTTGATGCTAAACCAAGACGTCAATCATTTACAATGGAAGACCTCTTCTTAGCTCATACAGCTGGTATGGATACTTATGCTGCTGGATTGAGAGTAGCTGCTAAATTACTTGAAGATCGCGTGTTCGATTCAGTAATTGAAGATCGTTACAGCTCATTCAAGTCAGGTATTGGTGCTGATTTTGAAAATGATAAGGTAACATTCAAGGAATTGGAAGACTATGTCATTGACAAACCTCAATCAGAATTGATTGCCGCAACTAAGTCAGGACACTTAGAACAATTGAAATCAACATTAAACAATTATATCTTTACCGTATTAGGCAAATAAGCGAAAAGGTGGCGGATTGCCACCTTTTTATTTTGAAGAGGTGAATTTCATGGAAGTTGTATTAGGAGTAGATTTAGGAACCAGCGCTGTTAAAGTTTCAGCTGTTAATCGTGAAGGCCAAATTATCGCGCAACAAAGCGAAGAATATAGTTTGAACCAACCAGAACCTGGCTATAGCGAACAAAATCCGGAGGATTGGGTGACCGGAACTACGTTAGCGATTGAACGGTTGATTAAAGAAGACCAAATTAAAACTAGCGAAATTGTGGGCATCAGTTATTCGGGACAAATGCATGGTTTAGTTTTATTGGACGATCATAATCAAGTTTTACGTCCGGCAATTTTATGGAACGACACGCGGACGACGGAACAATGTAAAGAAATTTTAGATACGATGGGTCAAGATTTCATCGACATCACTCGTAACGTTCCGTTGGAAGGCTTCACCTTACCGAAACTTTTATGGGTAAAAGAAAACGAACCAGAACTTTTCAATAAAGTATCCGTGTTCTTGTTACCTAAAGACTATTTAAGATACCGAATGACGGGCCATATCGCGATGGAATATTCAGATGCTGCCGGAACGGTTATGTTAGATGAAGAAAATAAAACATGGAGTACAAAAGTTGCGGATGCCTTTGGATTACCACAAACCATCTTCCCTCCATTAATTGAATCAATTGGTTTCGCTGGTACCATTGGGGATACGTATGCAAAATTCTCAGGACTAAAGACCACTACTAAAATTTTCGGTGGCGCAGCTGATAATGCGGCAGGCGCAATTGGGGCTGGAATTTTAAGTTCTAACCAAGTGCTATCTTCAATTGGAACTTCGGGAGTGGTCTTAAAATATGAAGATAATGCGGACGTTGACTACAAAGGGGCGTTGCATTTCTTCAATCATGCGATTCCAGATAAATATTACACCATGGGTGTAACTTTAGCCGCGGGATATAGCTTGAGTTGGTTCAAAAAAACGTTTAGTAAAGATCAAAATTTTACGGAGTTTGTCAATGAGGCTGAACAGTCGACTGTGGGAGCCAACGGTTTGTTATTTACGCCTTATATTGTAGGAGAGCGCACCCCATATCCTGATGGTGATGTGCGTGGAAGCTTTATTGGAATTGATGGAACTCATAACAAGGCCGACTTTACTCGTGCAGTCTTAGAAGGAATCGTATTTTCATTTAAGGATATTATGCGGATTTTCGCTGAAAAAGGAAGCAACTTTGATACGGTCGTTTCCATTGGCGGGGGAGCTAAGAGTCCACTTTGGCTCCAAATTCAAGCGGATGTCTTTAACAAAAAGGTAACTACCCTTAAAAATGAACAAGGACCGGGACTGGGCGCAGCAATGATTGCCGCAGTGGGGGTCGGTTGGTTTGATACATTGAAGGATTGTGCGGATACATTTGTAGGATACGATCAAGAATACGTGCCAAATCCTAAAA
>JALAGR010000007.1 GCA_022712335.1 Pediococcus sp.
CATGGGGGCTCAACTAACTCATGTTGTAGGAAACGAAAGTGGTTATGACTATATTTGGAATGGTGATGCATGGAAAAAACATGCGCCCATCCTGTTCCCAGCAATTGGTAAATCTAATAATGATGAATACGTGATTGATGGCACAACATACCATATGCTTCAACACGGATTTGCACGTGACTTTGATTGGCAAAAGGTTAATCAAGCAGAAAATCGAGTAATGTTAGAACTAAAATCAAATGCGAAAACGAAAGAATTGTTCCCATTTGATTTCACGCTCCAAGTTGAATACAAATTGGATAGAAATCAGCTTTTAATTGGCTATCGTGTAATCAATAATGATACAAAATTAATGCCTTACGCGTTAGGTTCACACCCAGCTTTCAATCTTCCGATTGATGATGATGGAGTTTTTGAAGATTACAGCTTAACTTTTGGACCAAAGCAAAAACAAGTTAAAAAATTGGGAGTGAATCCCGTTCCTTTCCGTGATGGAACAGAAGCTCCTTTTAATCAAGTTAAAGATAGTGAATTAGCGTTAAATCATGAAATGTTTGACGATGGTTTGATTATTTTAAATGCAAAGAAAATCGAAAATGTTACATTACATTCAGAACAAACAGCACATGAGGTTAAATTGAACATCAAACAGTTCCCATACTTAACATTGTGGGCGATGGAGCATCAAGCTCAACCATTCCTATGTATTGAACCATTTGCGGGTCTACCAGATCAGGCGAATGATCAACCAACGGATTGGAACAACAAAAAAGGAAATAACTTACTTGAAGCTGGTGAAAGCCACACATTCGAATATGGGATTGAATTTAAATAGAGTTAGATAAAGTAACATAAAAAGGCGTCAGGCTTCGACAACTAGTGCATCAGGAAAAAACTGACGTGACTAGATCGATCAACCTAGCCTTTTTGATTTAGTGAGGTTGGATGGATGGAGAGTTTCAAATTAGGTGTCGATCAAATTTTTTCAGATAATATGGTGCTACCCGTGGGAAAATCGTTTCAAATTAGTGGCACGGGGATTGCGGGTTCGACCGTAAAAGTGGCGATTGGCGAAAATGTTCAACGTGCAATTGTTAAAAGAAATGGGGAGTGGCTTTGCCGATTTGCGCCAATCACCGACACGCGAAGTTCATTTGAAGTTCAAATTGAAGATTCGCAACATCAAATCACGTTGAAAAATGTACGATTTGGTCGCGTGATTTTAATGGCTGGTCAGTCAAATGTTGGTTTTCGGATGGCACAAGATCAAGATGTTGAAATTGAGACTGAACACTTTACGTTGAAAAATGTAGCGTATTATAACGTTCCACAACCATCTTTTTACTTTCGAAATGGCAGGGTGGAAGTTTATCAATCCAATGCAACTCATTGGCATCAGCTGAAACAGTCTAATCTAGGACATGTTTCAGCAATGGCATTTTATGCAGCTAAAAAATTAATTGAAGAAAATCCACAAACACCGGTCGGAATCGTTTGTTGTACTAAAGATGGAGCATTAGCTCCCACGTGGTTATCAGAAACGACACTTCGAAACCATGTAGAATTAAAGGAGGCGGTGGTACGTCCTTTTGATGAACGGTTAAAAAATACACCAAATCACGAATTTGAAGAAGAGGTAAAATTGTACCGGCAAAAAGTTCAGCGCCATAATCGGCGGATGTATAACTTTATGAAGGATAATCCTACGGTCCCATTAGGAATGGCACTTAATATTGTGGGGCAAACACCGTGGCCACCACCAGTTACACCAGATAGTTATTTAAAGCCAGGAAGTTTATTTAAAGAGATGGTGCTGAAATTCAAAAACTATACATTCAATCAGGTGATTTGGTATCAGGGTGAAACTGATACTGAGATTAGTGGACTTTATGATGAGTTGCTCACAGGAATTATTAATGATTGGCGACAAGCTTTTCAGGACTATTCACTCCCATTTTATATCGTGCAATTACCCAAATATGCGAGCGTACCACGTAATGCGTGGGCTGAAATCCGGCAACAACAACTGAAAGTAGCACACATATTGGCAGAGGTTCATTTAGTTTCGATTACCGATACTGGAGAACTCTACAATCCACATCCAATTACCAAACAAGTAGCTGGAACACGCTTAGGACGCATCTTGGCAGGGACGACTTATACTGACACGCCAGTTTTTGATCGAATGCTTCGGAATGAAGGTAAATGCTACCTTAAATTTAAGTTCGTCCAGCAAATTCATGCCACACAAAGTTGTCGAATCGAGGGATTAGTACACAACCATTGGCAGTCAATCGAAGCTGAAATCATAGGAAACGAAATTTTGGTGGAATTTCCAGAGGGGACCACTCAGGCCCGCTATGGATATAGTAATGCTCCGACATTGACACTATATAATGAACAAGACGATCCGATTGCACCGTTTATTATTGAACTAGAGTATGGAAACTTAATTTAGATTAAAAACTTTGATTTGAAAAAATCAAAGTTTTTTTGTCGTCATTTTTGTATACAAACCGGTTCTAAAATGTTTACAAAATGTGATCGCGAAACGCGGGAGATGGTGGTAAAAATTATTGTATTTCATGACCTATACCAAAACCACGAGATGAAGAAAAAGTGGGTTAAGTGCTGGTAAAAGTGGATTTGTAACGATGGTTCCATGTTGACAAACTGGTACCAACCAGTCATAATATGAAATGAGCTGATATAGTTTATCAGCTGTTTATTTACAGGTGTTTGTAAGCGGATACAAAAAACCGCTGCGAATTCCAGGGATGGAGGAATGTTACATGAGATTATTGTTAATGAGTCACGGAAATATGGCGATTGAAACCTTAGGGAGTGCTGAGATGATTCTCGGACCAATTGATAATATGAAGGCGATTGGATTACAGCCTAATCAAGGTCCAGAAGATTTACAAGCAGCTGCTGAGGAATTTATCAACGACAATCCAAACAACGAAAAGACGATGATTGCGGTTGATTTATTAGGTGGAACACCTTCGAATGTCGTTGTACGTTTAATGGCTGAGCATCCAGAACTTGAAGTGGTTAGTGGTTTGAACCTACCGATGGTGATTGGTTTTGCAAATCAAGTAATGATGGGGATGGAAGTAAGTAAGCAATCAGTGATTGATGAAGCACAAAATGGAATCGTTGATGTGAACGCAAGATTAAACGGATAGGAGATCATGAAAACTTACCAGTATTCATTAAGATTCGCGATTGATCCATTCAATTGGGATGATGAAAGAGAGTCTAAGTTAATCCGATTTTGTAAAGAGGCTCGGATTGACAACGTCGTTTTTTTCATCAACCCAGAAGAATTGAATCAAGGACATCCGACAGTTAAACAAGTCAGAGAGCATTGGTTACCGACGATTACGCGAGTTTCAGGGAAGCTAACTGAAATTGGTGTAACAACAAGTTTGAACCCTTGGACGACGTTGATGCATAGTGATCGAGGGCAAAAAGTAAATCCAGCGTTAGGATTTAAAACGATGGTTGATTATCAAGGACAGCAGTCAGAATCAATTGCCTGTCCAGCAGATTCTAAGTGGATTGACTATATTGCAACCATTTACGGAGAATATGCCAAACTTCAACCGAAAGAATTATGGTTGGAAGACGATTTTCGTCATTATAACCATACCCCAATTAAGTTAGCGTGCTTTTGTAAACGACATATGGAAATTTATTCTGAAATGTTGAAACGACAAGTAACGCGTGCGGAATTTGTTCAGAAAATGTTGCAACCCGGAGAACCAACTCCAGAAAGAATCGTGTACCTTAGCGTTGCCAGGGCAGAAATGAAGCAGGTGGCCCATGCAATACAAAAGACAGTAGCAAAGGTTTCTCCTACAACTAGAGTGGGCTTAATGAGTTCGTTTCCAGAATGGCATGCAGTTGAGGGGCGCGATTGGGATGGATTATTTGATGAACTATCGGGGGACCATCGGCGAGTTAGTCGTCCACATTTACCAGCATATAACGAGATTTCTCCGTTGCAATATTCACGAGTTTTTGAACGCTATTCTAGGGTTACAGCTGAATTGGTCGGAAAAAATTCGGATGTATATCCCGAATTAGAAAGTTATATGTATTCGCCATTTGTTAAATCGAAATTGTTTACTAAATTGCAATTAGAAAGTACGCAAATGCTGGGTGCGACGGGGATTTTACTTAACTTGTTTGACATGATGGGAAATGGAATCGACGAATCATATGGTTACGCAAAGTTACTGGCGCAATCAAAAAAATTAATGAATCTGGGAGTTCAACATCGTTTGGATGTGAGTCAATTTGACGGTGTCAAAGTTCTAATATCACAGGATGCAGCATTTAATATCCAAACTGTGGAGGGCAAAAAACCAGAAGAACTCTTACCTAAAGAGGACAGTTGGTTAGCACTTCTAGGAACTTTGGGGATTGCATGCAAGCCGGAGAAATGGACGGCCAAAAGTCATTTTGAAGGTGAGACTTTAGCGGTTAGTGGTCAATTTTTAAATAACTTGGCTGATCAGCAAATCGAAGAGTTAATTAAAAAGAATGTGGTGTTGTTAGACGGTGAAAGTGTTCAGATTTTGTTTGAAAGATCGCAGTTGAGAGAATTGATTGGAGCCAAAGAGCTTGAAATCAAGCGAGCACGTACGAATTATCAATCATACGAGCAAATTGATGAAATGACGATCAATGGAATTAAAAATCCGCGTGTCACAATGCTTCAGCATACTGGTGATTACTATAAGATCGTCTACGACGATTCAAAACCAGTCGAAGTTTTGTCGAATGCGTACAGCGCGAAGGCGGAAAAATTAGGTCCAGTAATGGCCATTGTTAATGGGCAAACGGTTATTTTACCAATGAATACTGATCCAAAATATGGTTGGGAATCGCAATATTATTCAATTAAGGAACAGCTTTTAAAACATATTTTAAATAAGACCACGAGTTTGGATTACGTAGTCGAAATGCCGGGAACCAAGCTCACGGCTTCTTCAAATCAGACCGTGCTTTCAAACTTTACAATTGATGATCAAGAACAGATTCAGATTCACCTCACTAAAACTAAACAACTGCAAGATTGGAAACTTTACTACCACGTAGGCGTTGAAGTTCAATCGCTACAAATTAAACCAGAGTGGATTAGAAATGATGTATTAACCATCCCGTATCAGCTAAAAGGCTTAGAAACAGTAATTTTATTAGCATAGTTTTAAAAAGATAAAGGAGTGAGTAGTATGACAATTTCAGCAGTACGAATTGATGGTCGTTTAATTCATGGCCAAGTAGCCAATCTGTGGACGACCAAGCTCGGTGTAACAAGAATTATGGTTGTTGATGACAAGGTTGCTGCAAGTGATATCGAAAAATCAGGTTTGAAACTTGCGCGTCCAGCTGGCATCGATCTTAGTGTTCTACCAGAAAAAGTGGCTGCCGATCATATCAATCGTGGCGGTTATGATTCGCAAAAAGTATTTATCGTTGTTAGACGTCCTCAAGTATTACTCGACCTCGTTAATGATGGTGTGAAATTAGAAACCATCAACGTGGGTAACATGTCACAAACTGATGAAACAACTCAAATCACAAACTCAATCAATGTTGTTCAAGATGATGTGGATACATTTAAGGCTCTTCACGAAAAAGGAATTAAGATTACACAACAAATGGTTCCTGGTGATCAAGCAAATGATTTCATGGAAATCTTGAAAAAATTTGATGCGAAAAAATAAGAAGGAGGCGTTCTTATGGGTTCAGGTATTGCAATTTGGCAGGTTATTATTTTAACAATTTATTCAATGTACCAAATCATGGATGAATTAACGCTTCAAACTAGTTTGAGCCAACCAATCTGGGCTGGTATCATTGCTGGTTTGGTAATGGGTGATCTTAAAACAGGTCTGATCGTCGGTGGTAGTTTGCAATTAACAGTTCTTGGAGTAGGGACTTTTGGTGGAGCTTCTAAAATCGATGCAAACTCAGGTACGGTTATGGCCACAGCATTTGCGATTGGTACAGGAATGAAACCAGAAGTTGCGGTTGCAGCTTTGGGTGTTCCGGTTGCCAGTTTGATGATTCAAACCGATATTGTCGCACGTTTCGCAAATACATTCTTCCAACACAGAATTGATAAATTGATCGATGATGAAAACTACAGTGGTATTGAAAGAAACTTCCTTTACGGATACCTTCCTTGGACGTTATCACGTGGTATTCCAGTATTCTTAGCTCTTGCATTTGGTGGTCCATTTGTACGTACAGCCGTAGATTACATGAATTCAAACCTTGCATGGTTGAGTAACGGTCTTGCAACAGCTGGTGCACTTCTTCCTGCCGTTGGTTTCGCAATCTTACTTCGTTACTTACCAGTTAAAAAGCATTGGCCATACCTTATCCTAGGATTTGTTATTACAGCAATGCTTTCAACAATCTATGGAAATGTAACTTTACTTGGTACAACAATCGCCGGAATGAATGCTAAATTCACAACGGTTTTTGCAAACCTTCCAATGTTAGGTATCGCTTTAATTGGTTTTGCTTTAGCTGCAATGCAATACAATCGTTCAGTTAAAGAAAACAACTTAGCAACTGCTCAACCAAGACAAGCTGCTGGTGCAACAGATTTAGACGAACAGGATGGTGAGATTCATGGCGACGAACTCTAATAAGACTAATTATAAATTAACTGATAAAGACTTTAAGCAAATGAATATCCGTAGCCTCTTATTCAACCAAGTTGGATGGAATTACGAACGTATGCAAGGATCCGGTTATCTTTACTTGATTCTTCCCCAGCTCCGTAAAATGTATGGTGAC
>JALAGR010000088.1 GCA_022712335.1 Pediococcus sp.
GTGGTAAAGTTACAATTAAAGTCGAAGAAAATGCCGTAATGGGTTATGTAGTAAGAAACAAAATTTATTATACGGTTAAACAAGATGGTTCGGTTGTAAAGAAAAGTACAAGTCAACCAAGTGGAGACTATCCAATTTTTAGAAATTTCGAGAAAAATGGTACGCTGAAAGATTTCTTGAAGAAATATGCTCAGATGCCAAATGAAGTCCAAAATGATGTTGGCGAAGTGGATTTATCTCCAACGAAAAATGTCAAAAATCGACTACATTTCTTCATGAATGATGGTAATCAAGTTTATGCCATTATGAGTACGTTTGCTAAAAAAATGAAGTATTATCCTGAGATTTCAGCAAGTATGAAAAAAAGAGGCATGATTGATTTGCAAGTTGGTGCATTTTCTCGACCAAACGGTTGGAAGGACGAACACAAAGAAGCAAGTGAATCAGCCGAAAACGCGCAAACAACTTCTAAATCAAGTACTGAATCGAGTCAAGAACAAAATAGTACGGTTCAAAGTAGTACTAGTTCTAGCTCAGAAAGTACATTAACGAGTACAAATAGTTCAGAAAGTACGCAAGATGTAATTGAATAAATGTTTATGAACAGAATTAGCATAATTCTACGTTCTAAATAAATAAATAATATGGTAAACTGTTTAATATATGTGATTAATATATATACTAAGAAACGGTTAAACGACTAGGAGGTTCCTTTATTATGGATAATTCAGGAATTTACGTTGGACTGGATATTGGAACCACCTCAATAAAAGTTATTGTTGCTGAATATGTTAAAGGACAAATGAACGTTATTGGTGTGGGAAGAGAGCCCTCAGACGGTGTAAATCGTGGTGTTATTGTTGATATCGATAAAGCTTCAATTGCAATTAAAAGGGCTGTTGAGTCTGCAGAACGCAAGGCAAATATTCAAATCCACGACGTAGTAGCTGGTATTCCGGCTAATTTATTAAGAATAGAACCTGTTAGAGGTATGATAGCTATTTCAGATAGCTCAAGAGAAATTGGAAATCAAGATGTGATTGAAGTTTCAAATGCAGCTTCAGTACATAATCTACCTCCTGAACAGGAAGTGGTTGATGTTTTACCTGACGAATTTATCGTTGACGGTTTTGATGGCATTAAAGATCCTCGTGGAATGGTCGGTGTTCGACTTGAAATGAACGGGGGATTGATTACTGGTCCTAAGACCATTATTCATAACTTAAAGAGTGCAATCCGTCAGGCTGGATTAAGTCTGGTTGATGTAATCGTTAGCCCACTAGCTCTTGGAAGAACAATTTTAAATGATGGTGAACAAGATTTTGGTACCATTACCTTAGATTTGGGTGCAGGACAATCAACTGCTGCTGTTATCCATGATCATCATTTGAAATACACGTTCGTTGAACAAGAAGGTGGACAATTCGTAACCAAAGATATCTCAGTAGTGTTAAATACTTCGCTTGATAATGCTGAACAGATTAAACAACAGTATGGATATGCTGTTGCTGATCAAGCAGGAAGCGATTCATTCCCAGTAAATGTCGTTGGACAAAATGATCCAGTTGCTGTTACTGAAGAATATTTAAGTGAGATTATCGAAGCACGGATGGAACAAATACTAACTAACATTAAAAAACAATTGGAAAAAGCTGGGGCTCTAGATATGCCTGGTGGAATCGTGATCACCGGTGGAGGAGCTGCCCTTCCTGGAATCGAAACGTTAGTTGAAAGAATTTTCGAAACAAATGCTAAACTTTATGTTCCAGATCAAATGGGTCTAAGACATCCTGCTTTCGCCCAAGCTCTTGCTATTCTAAATTACGAAGGACGCATGAGTGATGTTGAAATTTTAGCTAAAACAGCAATGGTTTCAAGCGAAAGAACCGTATCAGAAACGCCACAAGATGATGTAATTGACGAAAAACCTAAGTTTAAACGTCCACAATCATCAGAACGACGTCCCGAACCACAACAAGAACGGCCTAAGCCAGCAAAAAATAACCCATCAAGTACAGCAATGTCAGATCGCTTCGATGGTATCAAAAAATGGTTTAGTGATTTCTTTGACTAACTAATCGATGGAGGAATTAACATGGAATTTTCAATGGATGAAAGTAAAAGTACAGGCGCAAACATCAAAGTAATTGGTGTTGGTGGTGGTGGTGGAAACGCCGTTAACCGTATGATCGCTGAAGGTGTAAAAGGTGTAGAATTTATTGTTGCTAACACCGACGTTCAAGCTCTTCAAGCTTCAGATGCTGACGTTAAGATTCAATTAGGACCTAAATTAACAAAAGGTTTAGGTGCTGGTTCTACTCCTGAAGTTGGTGGTAAAGCTGCCGAAGAAAGCCAACAAACAATCGCATCTGCTCTTGAAGGTGCAGATATGATTTTTGTTACAGCTGGAATGGGTGGAGGTACTGGTACAGGTGCCGCTCCTATGGTTGCACAAATTGCTAAAGAACAAGGTGCTTTAACAGTTGGTGTTGTAACACGTCCATTTACATTTGAAGGACCTAAGCGTGCTCGTTTCGCTGCTGAAGGTGTTGCTAACCTTAAAGAACATGTTGATACACTTATCATCATTGCTAATAACCGTTTGCTTGACTTAGTTGACAAGAAGACACCAATGATGGAAGCCTTCAATGAAGCTGATAACGTATTACGCCAAGGTGTTCAAGGTATTTCTGACTTGATTACATCACCTGGTTACGTTAACTTGGATTTTGCTGACGTTAAGACAGTTATGCAAAATCAAGGTTCAGCTCTTATGGGTATCGGTTCAGCTAGTGGCGAAAACAGAACAGAAGAAGCTACTAAGAAAGCTATTTCATCACCATTGCTTGAAACATCAATTGATGGTGCTGAACAAGTTCTTCTTAACATTACTGGTGGCCCAGATCTTTCATTATTTGAAGCACAAGCAGCTTCACAAATCGTTACTGAAGCAGCAAACGACGATGTTAACATCATCTTTGGTACTTCAATTGATAACGACTTAGAAGACAGTGTTCGTGTAACTGTAATTGCTACAGGAATCGACAAAAAAGCTGGTAGAGCGTCTTTACATCGTCAACCAGTACGCACCTCTTTTGAAGCTCCAAGTAGTAGTGTAAATACAACTACAACAAATGTTTCAAATAACACCGAAATTCGCGGTGCTGGTTCTACAGAAAGCCTAAATACAACATCTAATAACGAACAACCAACGCAAGCAGCCAATGATCCTTTTGGTGATTGGCAATTACGTCAATCTAGCGCTTCAAATGGCGTTCGTCCTGCTTCAACAGATAACGATGGCTTCAGAAACGTTGAAAAGAAAGAATTCAACGCATTTAACGACAATAACAATACAAGCTCCGACGATGATTCATTGGATACACCTCCATTTTTCAAGCGTCGTGGTAAATAAATATATATAATAAAAGGGTTTGGGCGGAGCTCAAGCCCATTTATTGCAATTAGGACAAAATACTGAAATGAGTGATAGAAAATAATGATTACAATGATTTTTCAATTGTTACATTGGGCTATCCAACTGTACATGTTAGCAATCTTTGTATGGGTATTGATGTCATGGCTCCCAGGAGCTTATCAATCAAGTTTGGGCAAGCTACTTGCTAAAATTTGCCAACCATATATGAATTGGTTCAGATTTATTCCACCTATTTTAGGAATAGATTTCTCGCCAATCTTAGCGTTATTAGTTCTTGAATTATGTTCAAATGGATTAGTTTTTCTTGAAAGCTTAATGTTTGGTGCAATTATCTATGGATAATCAGGTTACTCAGCATTTTAGGAAAGAAGAACAATAACTAATTGAAAGTTTTTCATCTTCACTCCAAGAAGCGTTGGATCAGAATCGACCAATTTTAACTAATTTTTTAAATCCGCGAGAACAATATATTCTCCAGACTTTAGTTAATCGCGACTCAGAGCTTAAGGTTGATTTCTATGGCGGTTTTACCGATGCGGAAAATAAACGTGCTCTGATTGCACCAAGTTATTTTGTCCCTGAAGAAGATGATTTCTTAGTGAAAATCTTTGAAATTAATTATCCAAC
>JALAGR010000008.1 GCA_022712335.1 Pediococcus sp.
CTGATAAAGATTTTAGACAAATGAATATCCGTAACATCTTATTCAACCAGGTTGGTTGGAACTACGAACGTATGCAGGGTTCAAGTTACCTTTACTTGATTCTCCCACAACTTCGTAAAATGTACGGAGACCATACACCAGAATTGAAAAAAATGATGAAGATGCAAAACCAATTCTTCAATACAAGTAACTTCTTTAATACCATCATCGAAGGTATCGATATGGCGCTTGAAGAAAAAGAAGGTGTTGATTCACTTGAAACGGTTGCTGGTATCAAAGCTGGTTTGATGGGTCCTTTTGCCGCAATCGGTGATTCAATGTTCGCTGCTTTAGTACCTGCAATCATGGGTGCCATCGCAGCTAACATGGCTACTCAAGGAAACATCATGGGTGCCATCTTATGGATGCTCGTTAACTTTGTTATCATGTGGTTCCGTTGGATTCAATTGAAGTTTGCTTACAAACAAGGTGTAAGTTTAGTTAATGAAATGCAAGGTCAATTGAACGCTTTGACTGATGCAGCAACTTTACTTGGGGTTTACGTTGTTGGAGCGTTGGCTGCTACTATGGTTAACACCCACGTGATTTTCGTGGCGCAATTAGGAAAGATGACGGTTAACTTCCAAGATAAGATTGACATGATTATGCCAAAATTGATTCCAGCTTTGATCGTTGGAGCAATCTACTGGATGCTTGGTAGAAAGAGAATGACTTCAACCAAGGCAATCTTTATCGTTATTATCGTTGCGGTTATCCTATCGGCACTCGGCATAATTGGTAAAGCTTAATTTTAGTTGCCACTTTGAAACTAAATTTGGTATATCATATAAACTATGAATCAGATTTAGAAAGTGTGGTAATTGAACCATGGGATTTAACTACAATGAAAAACAACCCGTATATGGCCAACTGGTCGATGAATTGCGGAAACAAATCAAAAATAACTACAAACCAAATGATAAATTACTATCTGAACGCGAAATTATGAAAAAGTACGAAGTGAGTCGTAACACGGTTCGTGAAGCCCTGAGTGAATTGGAAAACATTGGATACATTTACCGTCAACATGGTAAAGGAACCTTTGTTGCAAGCATAGCGGAAGATACGGCTAGAATCGGTGATGAATACAGTTTTTCCGAACAAATGAAGTCGCTAGGCCGTAAGCCAGAAACTAAAATCATGGAAATGTCAGAGCGAACAGCAGATGAATATTTCAGTGGAAAATTAAGAATTAACGTTGGAGATCGCATTATCAAGCTGAAACGTCTACGGATGGCGGACGGCATGCCAATGATGATTGATCGGACCTACCTTCCTGCCGAAAAATTTGAAGGGCTGTCGATCTACGAATTAGAAACCAAACAACGTTCGCTCTATAATGTTTTTCTAGAAGATTTTGGAGAAAAGGTCCGTCTTGCTGATGAGATGCTTTCGGTAGGCATCATTAGCGAAGAAGATGCTGATTTACTAGGAATTGCGTCAAATTCACCGGGATTCATGTTGCGTCGAACAACGTACAATCATAAAAATGAAATTATCGAATATACCATTAGTAGCGCTCGTGGCGATCAATTTGTCTATAACATTAAGTATAAGAATTGATGGATGAGAGGAGAATTATCACTATGTACAAAATGACTGATGATGAACTAACTAAGATTGGAGCTGTTATTACAACTCGTGAAATTCAACAAGAACCAGAGCTATGGCTAGAAACGTTTAAAATCTACCAAGAAAAGAAGGACGAAATTGCTTCTTTCTTAGGCGAAATTGAAAGCGAATACAACGAACCAGTGCGTGTGATCTTTACAGGAGCAGGTTCTTCAGCTTATGTGGGTGACACTGCAATGCCTTACTTGACTGAAAATGGCGACCGTAGTCATTATCGTTTTGAAGCAATCGACACAACCAAGATTGTCTCCACCCCAGAACAGTATCTTGAAAAGGATACGCCAACAATTTTAGTTTCGTTTGCTCGAAGTGGTAACAGTCCAGAAAGTGTTGCAACAGTTGATATCGCTGAAAAATACATCAAGAATCTCTATCAACTAACAATTACATGTGCTCCAGAAGGGAAGCTTGCTCTCCATGCTGCGGGTGACGACAAGAATTTAGTTTTGATGCAACCTGCACGTTCCAATGATAAAGGTTTTGCGATGACTGGAAGCTTTAGCTGCATGCTTTTGACAACGTTACTTGTTTTCGATGTTAAACACACTGACGAACAAAAAGAAACGTATGTTGATGCAATCAGCAAAATGGGCCACGAAGTAATTGACCGCGTTGATGATATTCAAAAGATTGTTGATACAGATTTTGAACGCATTGTTTACCTTGGCTCTGGTGCACTAGGTGGATTGACACGTGAAGCACAGCTAAAAGTTTTGGAACTCACTGCTGGGCAAAAAGTGACAGTCTTTGATACTTCAATGGGCTTCCGTCACGGTCCTAAGTCATTTGTTAACGATCAAACTCTTCTCTTTGATTTCGTCAGCAACAACGCTTATACACGACAATATGATGTAGATATTCTTGAAGAAGTAGCGGGCGATGAAATTGCTCCTGTCGTGATGGGAATCGGTGTTTCATCGGACAATAATTTTGATGGTAAAAACTTTAATTTTGATAATGGTGATGACACGATTCCAGATGGTTACATGGCATTCCCTGATGTAATGTTTGCCCAAACGATTTCGTTATTATCTTCAGTTAAAGTTAAAAATACACCGGACACACCTTCAGCAACTGGAACAGTTAACCGTGTAGTAAAAGGTGTAACCATTCACGATTTCAAAGGATAGGGGCGAGATTTTTGGAATATTATATTCATGCAGAAAAATTCTTTTTAGGTAGCAATGTTGAAATGGGGGGCTACCTTCAAGTTATTGATGGCAAGTTTGGTCGTTACCAAAAAAGTCGGCCAGATGGCGACATCGTTGAATATGGTGATAAATGGATTGCTCCTGGACTAGTCGACACGCACATCCATGGATTATTGAACCACGATGTGATGGATGCAAGTGCTGAAGGGATTGAAGCAATGGCGAAAGGTTTGCTAGAGTGCGGAGTAACTTCATGGTTACCAACCACTTTGACAGCTAGTTCAGAACAGTTAAAAGAAGTTGTTCAAGTAATTAGCCAAAATGTCGATCACTTCGAAGGTGCTAAGGTACAAGGAATTCATTTTGAAGGACCTTATTACACTGAAAAACACAAGGGAGCTCAAAATCCTAAATATTTCGAAAACCCCAGTGTTGATGAATTTCACGAATGGCAATCAGCTGCAAATGGAATGATTCGCAAAATTTCAATTGCTCCAGAACGTGAAGGAGCAGCTGACTTTACTGCTCAAGTTAGTTCAGAAGGTGTCACGGTTGCTCTAGGACATAGTGACGCCACATTTGAACAAGCTAAAGCCTGTGTCGAAGCTGGTGCTACGATGTTTACGCATACGTTTAATGGAATGAGTGGACTTGATCATCGCGAACCAGGAATGGCAGGTGCAGCCTTGAGTTTGCAAGGTGTGACGGATGAATTGATTTGCGATGGTCACCATGTAAATCCGTATGTCGTTAAGATTTTACTTAATGCTAAATCGTATAAAGATGTTGCATTGGTTACTGACTGTATGAAGGCTGGATTGATGCCAGATGGCGACTATATTTTAGGTGAATTTCCTGTAATCGTTCAAGACGGTACAGCCCGTCTAAAAGATAGTAGCCACAGTCTAGCTGGAAGTATTCTATTGTTGAAGGATGCTATTAAAAACGTGGTAGATTGGGATGCAGTGACACCTGATCAAGCTGTAACAATGGCAACTGCAAATGCAGCAGATAGCGCAGGAATCGGTGCTAAGTGTGGTTATATCCTTCCGGGTCGGGATGCAGACTTTATCGTATTGGATCATGAAATGAATTTGAATCAAACTTATCTGAATGGTGAAAAAGTGTTTGGATAGTAAATAAAAAGAAGCTATGGCAAAAGATTATTGAAGCTCAGCTGCGGAGGGTTGACAGCTGGCAGAAATCTTTTACCATAGCTTTTTTGGTATCAGGGGGTGAGTGATATAATTTATCCAAAAGTGGAGGGACATCAAATGGATAAAAATGAATTAATCAAATTGATTTTGGATCGTACAGATGGCTACGTAAGTTACCCATTTAATAAGCCTGGTAGAAAAGAACCAATTCAATGGTCAGTGATCAAGCATCAAAGTAATAATAAAATTTTAGCAATGGTTTTCGTTAAAGACGATCAGCTAATGATGAACATCAAACTAAAACCGGAGCAAAATGATATGATGCGTGATCTTCAGGGGGTTGAACCAGGTTATCACATGAATAAACGCCATTGGACGACTATTACCATCAACCATACAGAAGTAAGTATGAAAGAATTGGAAAACATCGTTCTGGAAAGCGCACGGCTAACAGAATAATTAAGTGTAAGAAATTCCCACCTATTCGAAAAATAGATGGGGATTTTTTCGTTTGGGAATAAGTGTATGGGTTAAGCTAGTGCATGGTCAAAGGCGAGGGATTACCTCTACATTCACTAGCTTGTGTATAATATATCTTACCAAGAAAGCGCCGTCAATTATAACGTCTTATTATAATAATAAGGGTGGACAACTTTAAATAGGGTTATTGGATCCAATTAATGAAAAAGAATTAGAGCAAGCGAAAAGCCCATCTGGGAATAGATGGGCTTTTCTTTGGGTAAGAATATTGTTGTTGCGTAGCATTAAAGCTAAAGCTTTGGGAAGAGCTACGCAACCTGAGTAAGAATGCTAATGAAGATCAACGGTTTGGGAGAACCTCCCTTCATTAGCTTATATACAATATAACGCATTATGAAACCGCTGTCAACGGTTAACTTTAAATTTTTTCAAATAAATTGTTAGCGCGTACTTTTTCTAAAGTTGATAGTAGAAAAATAAAAGCATCCAGCCCTGTATAGTAGGCTAGATGCGAATTTAAACCTCAATAGAGGGTGACTTAATGAATATAATATACCGCATTTTGGATTGTTCGGAACTTCAATATGATTATCATAAAAGGCATTAGAGCAAGCGAAAAGCCCATCTGGGTATGGATGGGCTTTTCTTTGGGTAAGAATATTGTTGTTGCGTAGCATTAAAGCTAAAGCTTTATGAAGGGTTACGCAACCTGAGTAAGAATGCTAATGAAGATCAACGGTCTGGGAGAACCTCCTTTCATTAGCTTATATATAATATACCACATTGTGAAAACGCTGTCAACGATAAAATTGAAATTTTTTTAAAATATTTTTAGGAGTAGTCCTGATGTTAAATTTGGGAAAATAAAAAGCAGATCTGGGGAAGCAGATCTACTTTTTTGGGTAAGAAAGGTATACGAGTAC
>JALAGR010000089.1 GCA_022712335.1 Pediococcus sp.
GGGGTGATAGTATGCAAAAAGAGATTGAAATAAACACGGAGTTTATTACTTTAGGTCTACTCTGGAAAGAAGAAGGTATTATCGGGACTGGCGGACAAGCTAAGTGGTTTTTACGTGAAAATACCGTTCTTGTTAATGGAGAACATGATGATCGTCGTGGTAAAAAGCTTTATGCTGACGATGTAGTCGAAGTTCCAGACGAGGGTTCTTTCAAGATCACAACGAAATCTGGTAACTAAATGTATTTAAAAACACTAGAGTTACATAATTTTCGTAATTATGCTGACCTTGTTGTTGAATTTGGTTCAGGTATTAACGTTCTTTTAGGCGAAAATGCGCAAGGCAAGACCAATTTATTAGAGTCGATCTATTTTTTAGCGTTGACGCGGAGTCATCGATCCAATAGTGATCGGGATTTGATAAGTTGGAAAGCCAAAGAAGCGCGAGTATTGGGAAGCGTTCAAAAAGAACACACCGTTACTCCGCTTGAAATCGATCTATCATCAAAAGGCAAAAATGCCAAAGTAAATCACCTTGAGCAAAGCCGCTTATCTCAATATGTGGGGCAGCTCAATGTGATTTTGTTTGCGCCAGAAGACCTTTCGATTGTTAAAGGATCGCCAGCAATTCGTCGAAAGTTTATTGATATGGAATTTGGACAAATGAGTTCGAAATATCTATATAATTCAGCGCAATATCGATCCGTTTTAAAACAACGAAATCAATATATTAAGCAGCTGCAGTTTAATCCTAAAGGTGACCAGGTTTATTTAGATGTCTTAAGTGACCAGCTAGCAGCCCATGGAGCTGAAATTATTTTTCAGCGGATTCAATTTTTGAAGAAGTTGGAAAAATGGTCCCAAGAGGTTCATGAAGAAATCTCGCAGGGAAAAGAAAAATTATCGTTTCAGTATGTTTCGCCAATCCGTAGTGACCAGGCTGATACAACTGAAAAAATCTATGCGGCGTTGCAAGACCTTTTCCAAAAACAACGTGAAAAGGAATTGCAACAAGGCAAAACTTTGGTCGGTCCGCATCTTGATGATGTTCGATTTATCGTTAATGGCAAAAATGTTTCGACGTTCGGCTCGCAAGGGCAACAACGGACGACAGCATTGAGCGTTAAATTAGCGGAAATTGATTTGATGAAAGAAGAAACCGGAGAATATCCGGTCCTTTTGCTTGACGATGTGCTATCCGAATTGGACGACAGTCGGCAAACTCATCTATTGACCGCCATTCAAAATAAAGTGCAAACCTTCATCACGACGACCAGTCTGAGTGGTGTTGCGCAACAATTAATTAATGAACCCCATGTCTTTAACATTGATCACGGAGTTTTAATGCAGAGCAAGGAGGAATAAGCTTTTGGCAGACGAAAAAGAGACGAAAGCAGAATTAGCCAAGGAATATGATGCGAGTCAAATTCAGGTTTTAGAGGGGCTCGAAGCAGTTCGTAAGCGCCCAGGGATGTATATTGGGTCGACTAGTTCTCAAGGACTACACCATTTAGTTTGGGAAATTATCGATAACGGTATTGATGAAGCCCTTGCGGGATTTGCAGACAAAATTGATGTGATCGTTGAAAAAGACAACAGTATTACAGTCACTGATAATGGACGTGGTATCCCGGTCGATATTCAAAAGAAGACTGGAAAACCAGCTTTAGAAACCGTATTTACGGTATTACATGCCGGTGGTAAATTCGGTGGTGGCGGTTATAAAGTTTCTGGAGGACTTCATGGTGTGGGTGCGTCAGTTGTTAATGCTTTATCAACTGAACTAGATGCGCGC
Organism: Pediococcus sp.; assembly: GCA_022712335.1. Classification (GTDB taxonomy): domain Bacteria; phylum Bacillota; class Bacilli; order Lactobacillales; family Lactobacillaceae; genus Pediococcus. The sequence goes on from JALAGR010000089.1 coordinate 1,795, forward strand.
GTTATGAAAGATGGCAAAATTTATTACATTGATTTTGCGTTAGGAAAAGTAAAGACACCAATGAAACCAATTGGTGACACTGAAAATCCTGATGACCATGGAACGATCGTTCATTTTGTTCCAGATCCAGATATTTTCCAAGAAACAACCGTTTATGATATTAACATCTTGAAAACACGTATTCGTGAGCTTGCCTTTTTGAATAAGGGTTTGCGCATCACTTTGAAGGATATGCGTCCTGAAACGCCAACTGAAGATGATTTCTTATACGAAGGTGGAATTCGCCATTACGTTGAATATTTGAACGACGGCAAAGAAGTGATTTTCCCTGAACCAATTTATGTTGAAGGGGTTACGAAAGGGATCACCGTTGAAGTAGCTATGCAATATATCGAAGGTTATCAAAGTAAATTGTTAACTTTCACCAATAATATTCATACTTACGAAGGTGGAACTCATGAAGAAGGGTTCAAGCGGGCCTTGACGCGTGTGATCAATGATTACGCCAAAAACAACAACATTCTAAAAGAAAATGATGACAAATTGTCTGGTGATGATGTTCGTGAAGGTTTAACAGCTGTGGTCAGTGTTAAGCATCCCGATCCTCAGTTTGAAGGACAAACCAAGACTAAACTTGGTAATTCAGACGCTCGTACAGCGGTTAACGAAGTTTTTGCTGAAACTTTCAATAAATTCTTGTTGGAAAATCCTAAGGTCGCTCGTCAAATTGTTGACAAGGGAATCTTGGCAGCTAGAGCTCGTCTTGCAGCTAAGCGTGCTCGTGAAGTTACCCGTAAGAAGAGTGGTTTAGAGCTTAATAACCTTCCAGGTAAATTAGCTGATAATACTTCAAAGGACCCCGCAATCAGTGAATTATTCATTGTCGAGGGTGATTCCGCTGGTGGTAGTGCTAAATCTGGACGTTCACGTTTAACGCAAGCTATTTTGCCAATTCGTGGAAAGATTTTGAACGTTGAAAAAGCCACATTGGACCGTGTTTTGGCTAATGAAGAAATTCGTTCACTCTTTACAGCCCTAGGGACTGGTTTTGGTGAAGAATTTGATGTAAGTAAAGCCAACTATCATAAATTGATTATCATGACCGATGCCGATGTCGATGGTGCTCATATTCGAACACTATTATTGACGTTGTTCTATCGTTACATGCGACCAATGATCGATGCTGGATTTGTTTATATCGCCCAGCCACCTCTCTACCAAGTACGCCAAGGTAAGATGATTCAATATATTGATTCTGATGAAGAGCTAGAGACTGTACTTGGTCAATTATCACCATCACCTAAACCTGCAATCCAGCGTTATAAAGGTCTTGGTGAAATGGATGCGGAACAACTTTGGGAAACAACCATGAATCCAGAAAATCGTCGATTATTACGTGTTTCAGCTGAAGATGCTGACGCTGCAAGTGCCGATTTTGAAATGTTAATGGGTGACAAGGTTGAACCACGTCGTAAATTCATTGAAGATAACGCTGTGTTTGTTAAAAACTTGGATATTTAAGCAAGTTCTTAAAAGTTAGACAAACCCAAAAAACAAGGGGGAAAACGAATTGTCAGAAGAATTGTCAGGACGAATTACGGACGTCAATTTAAGTAGTCAAATGCGAACATCATTCTTGGATTATGCCATGAGTGTTATTGTTGCGCGTGCTTTACCTGACGTTCGGGATGGACTCAAGCCCGTGCATCGTCGTATTTTATACGGAATGAACGAGTTGGGAGTTACGCCTGAAAAGCCATATAAGAAGTCAGCCAGAATTGTTGGGGACGTAATGGGTAAGTATCATCCCCATGGTGACTCCGCAATTTACGAATCAATGGTACGTATGGCGCAAGACTTTAGTTACCGTTACATGCTTGTTGATGGACATGGTAACTTTGGTTCTGTCGATGGTGATGGAGCTGCTGCCATGCGTTATACCGAAGCTCGAATGAGCAAAATCACGCTTGAAATGCTGCGCGATATCAATAAAAATACCGTTGATTTCCAAGAAAACTACGATGGAACTGAACGTGAACCAACCATTTTACCAGCGCGTTTCCCAAACTTACTTGTTAATGGAGCAACGGGGATCGCCGTAGGGATGACGACTAATATTCCACCTCACAACTTAGCGGAAGTAATTAGTGCTATTCACATTTTGATGAATAACGAAGATGCTACAACTGCTGAATTGATGGAAGCAGTACCTGGCCCCGATTTCCCAACTGGCGGAATCGTGATGGGTAAGTCTGGAATTCGAAAAGCCTACGAAACTGGTCATGGAACAATCATTCTACGTGCTAAGGTCGATATCGAGACTGAAAAGAACGGTCGCGAACGCATCGTTGCCACAGAATTACCATACATGGTCAATAAAGCGAAATTGATTGAACGAATTGCTGAGTTAGCTCGTGATAAACGAATTGAAGGAATTACTGATGTTAACGATGAATCTGACCGTGATGGACTTCGGGTTGTAATCGATGTTCGTCGTGATGTTAGTGCATCTGTAGTTTTGAATAATCTTTACAAGATGACGTTAATGCAAACAACTTTTGGATTTAACATGTTGGCCATCGTAAACGGTGCCCCTAAAGTGTTGGGTCTAAAGGAAATCTTGCAACATTACCTTGTTCATCAAGAAGAAGTTATTCGTCGTCGTACTGAATTTGATTTGAAAAAGGCTGAAGCACGTGCGCACATCTTAGAAGGTTTGCGAATTGCTTTAGATCATATCGATGAAATCATTGCGATTATTCGTAACTCGCAAACAGCGGAAGTTGCTAAAGACAAATTGATGAATAACTATTCATTGTCTAGCAAGCAAGCTCAAGCAATCTTGGACATGCGTTTGGTTCGATTGACCGGACTAGAACGTGAAAAGGTCGAAGAAGAGTACAACAAGGTCATGGCAGCAATCACTGATTACCGTGACATCTTGGCTCATCGTGAACGTATCAACGAAATCATTTACGAAGAATTACTTGAAATTCAAGAACGCTTTGGGGATGAACGTCGTACGGAATTGATGGTCGGAGAAGTGCTCAGTCTTGAAGATGAAGATTTGATCGAAGAAGAAGACGTCATGGTAACCTTGACTCATAATGGATACATCAAGCGGATGGCTACGTCAGAATTTAAGACGCAAAACCGTGGTGGACGTGGAATCCAAGGGATGGGTGTTCATGATGACGACTTCATCGAACATTTAGTTTCAACTTCAACCCATGATGTACTATTGTTCTTCACTAACGCTGGTAAAGTTTACCGCATGAAGGGTTATGAAATCCCTGAATACAGTCGTACTGCTAAGGGAATTCCAGTAATTAATTTACTTGGGATTAGCAGTGGCGAAAGTATTCAAGCGGTAATCAATATCGGACGTGATAATGGTGATGAAGATAATGCCAACCGTTTCCTCTTCTTTACAACGTTAAATGGTGTTACAAAACGTACACCAGTTGCTGAATTCTTGAATATCCGTAGCAATGGTCTTAAGGCGATTAGCTTGAAGGAAAACGATGAAGTAATCAACGTTGTAATCACTGATGGTAAGCAAAATATCATTATCGGTACGCATAACGGATACGCAGTGAGCTTCAAGGAAGAAGACGTTCGTTCAATGGGACGTTCAGCTACTGGGGTTCGCGGAATTCGCTTGCGTGACGAAGATTACGTTGTTGGATCAGCCATCTTGAAGCCCGACAGTAAGGTCTTGGTTATCACTGAAAAGGGTTATGGTAAACAAACTCCTGCTGGTGAATATCCAATCAAAGGCCGTGGTGGTAAAGGGATTAAGACTGCCAATGTTACCGAAAAAAATGGTCCATTAGCTGGATTAGTTACGGTTGAAGGGACGGAAGATGTGATGTTGATTACGGATCGTGGTGTTATGATTCGCTTCGATGTTAACAACGTTTCAACGACTGGTCGTGCAACGTTGGGTGTCCACGTAATTAAGACGGACGAAAATTCTAAGGTTGCTACCATGGCAATCGTTGACGAAGCTCAAGTTGATGACGAAGAAGAAGTTCAAACAGAATCTCCAGCAACAACGCCAACTGAAACAGAAAATGTAGCAGTTGAAGAAAATTCTGAAGAATAAAAATTTTTTTAAACGCCGATTGAAGTGAAATTTCACTTTTGATCGACGTTTTTTTAATTAAAAAAAGAAAACCAAACTTTTCGATGTACTTATCAGTTGTATATCGTTAAACAGGATTTTTTAGTTATTGCGTCCACTTAAAATGGATGGTATAATTCTTATTTGTGAGTTGCCAGCTTTTTTCGGCAAGCTCTCCTTGCTTTCTACGTTGTGATAGAAGGCCATAAGTCCAAGAGGAGGTGTAAATCAATGAAAAACTACGAAATCACATACATCATCGCTCCAAATCTTGACGATGCAGCTAAGACAGCTTTAGTTGACCGTTTCGACAAGATTTTGACAGACAATGGTGCTGAAATTGTTGATTCAAAAGACTGGTCAAAACGCCGTCTAGCATACGAAATCGGTGGTTTTAACGACGGTATTTATCATATCGTTAACGTTAAGGCTAGCGACGACGCTGCTTTGAACGAATTTGATCGTCTATCTAAGATCGCTGACGGAATTCTTCGTCACATGATCGTTGTACGTTAATAATAACAACTAAAAACTAGGAAGGAGCGGATATTATGATTAACCGAACAGTACTTGTTGGACGCCTAACAAGAGACCCTGAACTACGATATACAGGTAGTGGAGCTGCAGTAGTAACTTTTACAGTTGCTGTTAATCGTCAGTTTACTAATTCTCAAGGTGAGCGTGAAGCTGACTTTATCAATTGTGTAATGTGGCGTAAGGCTGCAGAAAACTTTGCTAACTTTACTCGGAAGGGTTCATTGGTTGGTATCGACGGACGAATTCAAACTCGTTCATACGAAAACCAACAAGGTCAACGAGTTTACGTTACCGAGGTTGTAGCTGAAAACTTCTCTCTTCTTGAATCACGTTCATCTTCTGAACGTCGTCAAGAAGGAGACAATAATTTTGGCAATAGTCAATCTGCCCCTTCACAACAACAACCATCATCTGGAAATCCATTTGACGGGGGACAATCGAATCATAGTGGTGCACAACAACCTAACAATTCGAACCCTAATGACCCATTTGCTAATGGCGGTCAGTCAATTGATATTTCTGACGATGATTTACCATTCTAAATTTATAGAGGAGGGCAATCATTATGGCATTTCAAAAACGTGGTGGCCGTCGTCGTCGTAAAGTCGACTACATTGCTGCAAACCATATTGAATACATCGATTACAAAGACACAGAATTATTAAAACGATTCATTTCAGAACGTGGTAAGATTTTACCTCGCCGTGTCAGTGGTACAAGTGCTAAGAACCAACGTCGTTTGACTATTGCAATCAAGCGTGCACGGATCATGGGCTTGCTTCCATTCGTTGCTGAAGACTAATCTTTAGCTAAAAAAGTACCATTCAGGCTGCGGCTTGGATGGTGCTTTTTGTTTAAATAAAATGGAGCTGTGATGGATCAACCTTGCCATTACAGCTCCATTTTTATATAGATGGTCTGAGCACAAACGGTTTTAATTATTAGTCACAAGTATGGTAAAATCAGAGATAGTTAGACACAATTTTTTAGGAGAAGTGCTATGAAATTAGTAGATCGTCTACCTGCATTTATCCGTAACCCGCGGGTCGGGATCCTGGCAGTAGTCATTATTTTGCTGTCGTTGATCGGGCTTGGACTAGCTTTTTATATTAATTTATTAATGGGAATCATCATGCTGGTATTGGTTATTGTTACCGGTATTTTTAGTATTCGCACATTGCGACTACTAAGTGATGAGACTGACAAATATATTTCTGAGCTATCATTTCGAATTGATCAGGCTGAAGAAGACGCAACGTTGTCAATGCCAGTGGGAATTTTAATCTACAGCGAGCAAAATCGAGTAGAATGGGTCAATCCTAAATTTCAGCGTTATTTTAAGGGACAAAAACTCTTAGGTCATCCATTAAATGAAGTGGATGAAAAACTTGCAAAATTAATTGAAGAACATCAAGATGATGAGAAATTAAACCGAGTAAAATGGAACGACCGTTACTTTGATATTTTGGTGCGCAAAGATGAACGAGCAGTTTATTTTATCGATGCAACTAAATATGCCGAGATGGAAGAACAATTTGATGGGCGCCAAGTGGTAATTGGGCAGATTTTTATTGATAATTATGATGAAATCACCCAATCAATGGCTGACTCAGAAGTTTCTAATCTAAACAACTTTGTTACTAATCAGGTCTCAAGTTGGGCGCAATCGTTTGGGATGTATCTCCGTCGCGTTGATGATGATCATTTCTTTGTCATTATGTACAACGAAACGTTAGCTAAGGTGGAAGAAGATAGCTTCAAGTTATTGGATACGATTCGCGAAGCTACTTCGAAGCAAAACTCGCCAGTTACTCTAAGTATTGGTATTGCCTATGGGGATGACAATCTCAATAAGCTTGCTGATATTTCTCAAAGTAACTTGGACTTAGCACTTGGACGTGGTGGTGACCAAGTCGTGGTCAAGGCTGAAGATGAACAAGCGCGTTTCTACGGTGGAAAGACCAACCCGATGGAAAAACGGACGCGTGTTCGAGCTCGGATGATTGGTCAAGCAGTACAAGAATTGATGAATCAAGCCGATCAAGTTTTCGTAATGGGACATGCACGTGCGGACTTGGATTCGATTGGGTCAGCACTTGGAATTCGTCGAATTGCTCAAATGAACAAAAAAGAATGTTGGATTGTTTTGGATCAAGAAGGCGTACATTCTGATGTCGCGCGCTTGATTGAAAAAATGGATGAGCACGAAGAACTTAAAGACTCGATTATTAGCGCAGATCAAGCTTTAGAGCTCGCTAACAGTCAAAGTCTATTAGTTATGGTCGACCATTCTAAACGCTCAATAACGACCTCTGAAGAGCTATTTGATAAACTCAGTGATCGGGTTATTATCATCGATCATCATCGTCGCGGAACTGAATTCCCCGAAAATCCAGTGTTGGTCTACATTGAACCTTATGCATCATCGACGGGTGAATTAATCACTGAAATGTTTGAGTATCAATCTCATGATGGTGAGCCAATTCAATCGATTGAAGCTACTGCTATTTTGGCGGGAATTGAAGTGGATACCAAATCCTTCACCGAACGTACAGGAACGCGAACCTTTGATGCAGCTAGTTATCTTCGGTCAGTGGGAGCTAACGAAAAAACAATTCGTTACCTGCTAAAAGAGAACGTTGATAGCTATATGCAACGCAATCATTTAATTGATACAATGCAATTTATTGATGAAAAATTCGCGATTTGTATGGGCGAAGATGATCGTACGTACGATCCAGTTATTGCTGCGCAAGCGGCCGATTCACTCTTGAATATTTCAGGAGTAGAAGCTTCGTTTGTAATTACCCGCCGTTCCGACGACAGTGTGGGAATTTCAGCGCGAAGTGCAGGAACAGAAAATGTTCAAGTTATCATGGAAAAACTTGGTGGAGGCGGTCATTTAGCGATGGCAGCAACCCAAATCGACGATGTTAATGTCGAAGAAGCCAAACAACAATTGGTTGAACTTTTACAAGAAGATCAAAAAGATGAGGAGTGATTCTGATGAAAGTTATTTTTCTTGAAGATGTCAAAGGTAAGGGTAAACGCGGAGAAGTTAAAAATGTTTCCGATGGATTTGCTCAAAATTTCTTAATTAAAAATGGTAAAGCTAAGGCTGCTACGAGCGCAGCGGTTAGTGAATTAAAGGGTCAAAAAAAGGCGGAAGCTAAGCATGAAGCTGAAGTTTTGGCGGATGCAGAAAAGCTTAAAGTCGTTTTAGAAGACGATAAAACAGTCGTTGAAATTAAAGCTAAGGCTGGAAAAGATGGACGTTTATTCGGCTCAATTCCAAGTAAGCAAATTGCAACAGCGCTTGAAAAACAACATAAAATCAAGATTGATAAACGTAAAATTGAGTTAAGCAATCCGATCCGTAGTATGGGATACACGAATGTACCGGTTAAATTACATCAAAATGTAACAGCAACCATTCGCGTGCACGTGGCTGAACAGTAGGGTAAAAAGGCTTCGACTCAGATTCTAATTAGCACGGGAGAGTAAGATGGACAACGGTATTTTAGAAAATCAAACACCTCCTCAAAACGTTGAGGCCGAAAAGGCGGTTTTGGGAGCTGTTTTCTTAAATTCAGATGCATTGATCGACGCGATGGAATACGTCACTGCAGAAGATTTTTATAAACACGCTCATCAAGTTATTTTTAAAGTAATGGTAGATTTAAACGATGCCGATGAAGCAATCGATGCATTGACAGTTAACAATGCGCTTGAAGAACATAATCAAGTCGAAGATGCGGGCGGAATCACGTACATCGCTGAATTGGCAGGATCAGTTCCAACAGCTGCTAACGTTGGTTACTATGCTAAAATCGTTCAAGAAAAGTCATTGCTCCGAAAATTAATCAAAACAGCAACTGCGATTGCCACTAAAGGTTATACCCAAGATGATGATGTATCAAATATCTTGGATGAAGCCGAACGTGAAATCATGGATGTTGCCGAAAACCGTAACCAAACGGGTTTTAAGCCGATTGCTGATGTTTTGACCACGTCAATGGAAGAAATTGATCGTCTTTACCAAAATGACGATGATATCACCGGATTACCAACTGGATTTAAAGAATTAGATAAAATTACCACGGGGCTCCATGCTGATGAATTAATTATTTTGGCGGCGCGTCCAGCCGTTGGTAAAACAGCGTTTGCGTTAAATATTGCGCAAAATGTTGGAACTAAAACCGACAAATCAGTGGCTATTTTCAGTTTGGAAATGGGTGCCGAACAGTTGGTAAATCGTATGTTATGTGCGGAAGGAAGTATTGATGCAAATCATCTAAGAACTGGTCAGTTAAATGAAGAAGAATGGCAAAACTTGGTAGTGGCGATGGGTTCATTAGCGAAGGCCAACATTTATATCGATGATACTCCGGGAGTTAAGATGTCGGAAATTCGTGCTAAATGTCGTCGTCTAGCTAAAGAACAAGGGAACCTTGGATTAGTTGTAGTGGATTATTTGCAGCTGATTGAAGGCTCTGGCGAAAACCGTCAACAAGAAGTTTCGGCTATTTCACGACAACTTAAAAAACTTGCGAAGGAACTCAGTGTGCCGGTTATCGCTCTTTCACAGCTTTCTCGTGGTGTGGAACAACGTCAAGATAAGCGTCCGGTCATGTCTGATATCCGTGAATCTGGATCAATCGAACAAGATGCGGATATTGTGGCGTTCCTTTATCGTGATGATTATTACGAACGCGAAGATGGTAACGAGGATGCAGATCGTGATCAAGATCCTCGAGACGAAGAGGATCAAAACGTTGGTCCCGTTGAAGTTATCATTGAAAAAAACCGTAGTGGAGCGCGTGGAACGGTTAATCTGTTGTTTATTAAGTCGTACAATAAATTTTCTTCATTAGCTTATATGCCTGAAGCGGGAGCGCATTAGGTATTTGGAAAATGATATTCATTATTCAAGACTGGTTTAAGGCTTTTTAAGTCTAAATCAGTTTTTTATTATAAAAATTAGGGGAGGAATTATGCGCGAATTAAAATTAAAGTGGTTATTGTTAGGGGTTTTGATCGATAGTATTGCAATGAGTTCAGTGTGGCCACTAACGACAATTTATATGAATCAAGAGCTTGGTCATTCACTAGTAATGGCGGGAATTGTTTTATTTTTAAACTCAGTAGCTAGTATCTTGGGATCATTTGTTGCTGGGCGCTTGTACGATAAGTACGATAGCTATTATTTAATCTTGGGCGGAATTGCGTTCACTTGGATCTCATTTTTCACGCTAATTTTCTTCAATGGTTGGCCCGTGTATCCAATCTTGCTTGTATTAATTGGCTTTGGAACTGGTTGGATTGTCGCTTTGAATAATTCGATGGGAACATCGATTAAAAGCAAAGATGGACGCTATGTTTTTAACATGCTGTATTTCATGCAAAACTTGGGAGTAATGCTTGGAACTGCGATTGTTGGGGTCTTATTCAAACATAGTGTTGCCCCACTCTTTACGATTGCGACCATCATGTTTGCGGTATTTTTTGTAGTGGCTTTCTTTACTTATCGAATTCCACAAGAGGATCGTCCAATCCATGTTGCTGAAGAAAGTAAACGTGAAAAGACCCAAATGCCAAAGGTCAACTTGACGATTATAATGTCATTTTTCATCAGTTTAGTAATTATGTGGGTCTTCTATCAGCAATGGAATAGTACCGTTTCGATTTACATGCTGAAATTACACATTCCGCTGCGCTTATACAGCTTCTTGTGGACGGTCAACGGATTATTCATCTTAATCGTTCAGGGGCTTCTAAGCTCCAAAGGAGGCCGTTTACTGAAGGATCCATTCCATCAAGTCTACTTGGGGATTGCTTTTTTCACGGCTTCATTTGGAATTTTGGCTGTTGCCCACGAGTACTATCACTTTGTAATTGCGATGATCGTTTTGACGATTGGAGAGGCCATTGCCTTTCCTTCGATTCCAGCCATCGTTAATAGTCTTTCACCATACGACCAAAAAGGAAAGTATCAAGGCTTGGCAAGTGCCTTTCCTTCTGCTGGTCGAGCAATTGGTCCGCTAGTTGGTAGTATGATTATTGAATCAACTTCTTTTGTTTTCCTTTATAGTTTAGGACTATTCGTGATTTTGATTGTTTTGATTATCATTGCGGTCATTATTGAAAGTATGAAACGAAAAGCTAATATGTATGAATAAATCGAAGTCAGCATTTGATTAAAGTCAAATTGCTGGCTTTTTATTTGCACTAGATGAGATAATTTGGACGAAGAAGAAGGGTACGGTGGAGCGGATGGGAGCATTTATTTTTCCAATTAAAATAGCGATAATACTTTTTCCAGTTTTAGCAATTCTTATTTTGTTACCATTTTTGGTGGTGCAATATCATCGTTACGGGAGTGTCATTTTTTGGCGTGCGGTTGTCATCTATACGTTCATTTTTTACTTGCTGTGCGCTTATTTCTTGGTTATTTTACCTTTGCCAGCAAGAGAAGAAGTTGCTAAATTAACTACGCAACGCTTCAACTTAGTTCCATTCATGGCTTTGCAAGAGTGGATAAAAACAACGGTTTTTGTGCCAACTCAGCCAGGAACTTGGCTTGCATCTTTAAAACAACCTAGTTTTATTCAGCCCTTTTTTAATGTAATTCTGACCTTGCCATTTGGAGTTTATTTACGATATTACTTTAGGCAACCATTACGTAAAATCATTCTATGGGGATTTGTACTTAGCCTCTTCTTTGAAATTACGCAACTTTCTGGTTTATATGGAATTTATCCGCGGCCATACCGTCTTTTCGACGTAGATGATTTAATTTTGAACACGACAGGAGCGTTGATTGGTGGCATTCTTGCGCCTTTCTTCGTAAAAGCTTTTCCAACACGTAATCAGATGGACAACGCTAGTTACATCAAAAGTCGCCAAGTATCGTTGTTACGCCGATTAACAGCATATTTATTCGACTACATTATTACTGGAACGGTGGTTGAAATTTTATTAGGCCTAACGGGGAATGCAATCTTAGCTAAAAATACTTTTCTTTCATGGGTAGTTAGTACGTCGGTTGTTTTTATTTTAATTCCAATTTTGACTAGGGGACAAACCTTAGGAAAGAAAATCGTTAAAATCCGAATTGTGAAAGCTGATGGAGAACTGGCCACTCGTTGGCAATTATTTTTTAGACAAATACTTTTGTTTGGAGTTGGCGCGACAAGTTTAATTGGAGCCAACCGGATGATTGAAGAAGTTTTAAGTAAAATGCATCAGTCGCAAGGCAATATAGTGCTACTGATCGTATCATTGATAGCTGCACTTTTCGTTGTATTGAACGTACTTTGGGAAATAATCATAAGGGAGAATCGATTCTTCTATGATGTGTGGGCCAAAACCACCCAAATTAGTGTTATTAAGGAAAAATAAAAGAGTTCTGCCGATGAAAGGCAGAACTCTTTTTGATTGAAATTTAAAAGAAAATCATGGTCAAAATTAACGTGATTAGAGCTGGAAGACCTTGAACAAAGATAATCTTTTTAGCAACGGTAAGCGCGCCGTATGCAGCTAGGATAAAGATGCTAGCAAGGAAAAATGTCAGCATAATCTTCATAATTGCACCGGTTGGAATAAAGAGTGCTAAGAAAAGTGATAAAGCAACAAAACCGTTGTAAAGTCCTTGGTTTGCTAATGCGGTGCGTAAATGGGGACGTTGTACTTCAGTTAGTGGGAGGTCAAAACTTTTAGCGAGTAATTGATCGGTTCCTAATAATTCAATTCCCATGATACCAATGTGTTCGAGTGCTACTAGCACTACTAAGATAACTGTTAAAATATGCAAATTATTCAACTCCTTGTGTTCACCATTATAACGCATTGCAATTTAATACGAGTGGATTGAACTTCAATCGAAAGGTACTGAAGCAAAAGTTGAACTTCAATTTGAAGGTGGAAAGTGGCACCAGGGCAAGCTTTGGAAGGCTATCAAATAAATTGTTAGGAATTTATAAGGGATGGTGTTTTAATGGTGTTAAAAATAGGAAGGATGGAAGAATAATGTGGCAAGTTTAATTGGTGAATTAATCAAACAAAAACGTGAGGAACTAGGATTGACTCAAAAGCAGGTTGCCGATCGCTTATATGTTACGCAGCAAACGATTGCGCGATGGGAAAGTAATCAGCACACGCCACCAATTAAAGCAGTTCAAGATTTAGCAGCTCTCTTTGACGTAGAAACTTCGTATTTCTTTGGTGAACAAAAGATTGTTGCATGGCGATTCAATTTTTTTGCTTTGCTGGGAAGTCTGGTGTTTAATTTTTTATTTTTCTGGATTATAGCAGTTGTATTAGTAAGCTTTTTCCTGACCTTTTGGGTGGTAACGATAGCCTGTATATTTGCTCCGGTAGTTTGTATATGGCAATTTTGGCATGGAGAAGAACCGTTCATACTAATGCGATTACTAGCGAGTTTGGTAATGAATATAGCTGCGTTAATCGTTTCACCGATCCTATGGAAAATCACGGAGTACATCGGACACATACTGAAGGCATATTACCGATATAACGTGAATTCGATTGTTTATGAAGTCGTGCCTCCTGTGCAGCGAAAGGATGAGTTGGATGATGAATAATAGTGAAATTCTAACGGCTAATAAAATTGTAAAAACGATTATTCGGCAAGCAAATGCGCCTGAAATTAAAATACTTCAAGGAATTAATTTAACCGTTCATCAAGGGGAATTCTTGAGCATTTTAGGGCCATCAGGATCTGGTAAAACAACGTTATTACGCTGCTTATCAGGCTTGATGCAACCAACTAGTGGGCAAGTACATATTTTGAATCAAAATTTATATCAGCTATCGGACCGAAAACTAGCTCAATTACGCCGAAAGGAAATTAGCTATATTTTCCAATCGTACAATTTACTTCCAGCTCTCCCAGTTTATGACAATATCGTTTTGCCATTACGACTTGGAAAGCAAAAGGTTCAGCCCCAAAAAGTCAGTAACTTATTGGAAGAATTGAACTTCACCGCTGACTTAAAGCAATTTCCGGGTCGGCTTTCAGGGGGCGAGCAGCAAAAAGTCGCCATTGCGCGGGCACTGATGATGGATGCACAGATTATCTTTGCGGACGAACCAACGGGGGCGTTAGATTCTATCTCACGTCAATTAATTTTTGATCAACTTAAAAAGCTGGTCGACAGGGGTGTTTGCGTCATTATGGTAACGCATGATATCGAGCTAGCTTCCAAAACGGATCGGGCATTAATTTTACAAGATGGTCAAATTATCCAAGAATTTATGCAACCGACTGAAGCTGAACTTTTACAGGCGATGACAAGCAAAGAAGGTGCATCATGATTCGGATGGGCTGGCTCCAATTCGTGCACTCATGGCGTGTGTGGGTGACTGCAATTTTTATTTTCATCATGTCGGGTTGGCTATTTGGATTTTGTTTGACGGGGATTTTTACGTTGCAAAGAGAAATCCCCCAATTAATTAATACTTCGCAAGACCTAACACCTTTGTTCTCAATACCATTAGTTTTTGGCGGGATTACGCTATTTCTTTCACTAAAAGGGATTATTCAAGCAGTTTTAGATGAATTCAAAAATGAATACCAACTTTGGAATATTCTGGGAGCAAACACCGCTCAAATTAGTAGATTAGTGGCTGTTCAAATTGGAATTTTAACTTTAATTGGAACGATAATGGGATTTATTTTAGCTCAAATAAGTATTGGATCAGTGTATGGCTGGCTTCAATTTTATATTGGAGAGCAAGTTTTACCAACGATTTCTTTTAACTTTTCGTTTTGGGGATTCATTTTAACCATCGGCGGTGAAGTATTAATTTGTTACTTAGCCGGTTATCAAGATACTAAACGCATTCTCCATGCTCGAGTAAGGTCGAATATTTTCCGTCTGATTCAAAATTGGACAAGAAATTGCGTATTATTTATTGTCGTTGTGGCATTAATCAAGTTGTATTTCTTTAATAACCTAAGCGGATTAGCAGTTGAAAGTAAGGAAACCATCATCGCTAATCGGTTATTTGCGGCTTTATTCTATTTAATCATCATTCAAAGTCTCAGCGGGCGTTTTGTCTTACCATTCTGTTTAAAATGGATTACACGAATTAAGCTGATTCAGCAGAATGCGAAAGCTGGAACAGGTAGATGGAACGTGATTACAAAACCACAGAAAATGATGGATACGGTTATCCCGATTTTAATTACGCAAACGATTATCGTTTTGTTGATTGAATTATTTTTTGGAATACCAGGAGCACAATCAGATCCGAAAAATATGATTGTAAGTTTCATTGTTTATATAGGTGCACCAATCTGTGTTGTTTTTGGGAACATTATTTCGTTAGCAATGTTAAAAGGACGCCAGCAACGACATAATTTAACGCAACTAAATTTGATGGGATTCACACGTACAGACTTAATTTTAGAACGCTTATTTGAAAGTGGATATTACGCTTTTTCATTTTGGATTGGGGCAATGCTGACTAATATTATTTCGTATTCTATTATGGCAATGGGAATGGCTAGCATGCGACTTGAAAATGAACTTAATTTTAGTTCGATTGCAGTTTGGTCAATCCTAGTCACCGTTGTACTATGGGCATTTTTAGCGGTGATCGATCTTGCTTCAATTCACCGCTGGCAACGCCAAAATCAATTATCTAGAAATTAGTTTAGGGCGTTGTCGATTCTTCATTTTCCATATACAATTAAAACTTGTAATGACTGAAATGAGGAATTGAAATGATTATTTTAGGAGTATTGATAATTGCTTGGATCGGAGCGCTAACTCGAACGGTTTTTGGGTTTGGAGAGGCTCTAGTTTCAATGCCATTGTTAGCACTAATCGGATTTGATTTGCAGACCAGTACTGCTTTGATCGGGGCGGTTGGTTTATTAGTCGCGTTGCCAGCTACTATTCGGGAATGGCACAACATTGATTTTAAAGCTGTTCGCCGTTTAGTGACCGGTTCGTTAGTCGGGGTACCATTGGGAATTCTAGTAATTAAAAAGGTGCCAGCTGGAATTGTTTTACACGGATTAGGAATCTTTTTGATTGTTTACGGGATATATAGTTTATGGCGTAGTTTCTCAGGCCGCATCGGTCGCCCACACCTCGAAGCGCAAGGATATGACTATTTAGCAGGGATGATTTCCGGAGCGCTAGGAAGCGCTTATAATAGCCATGGCGTACCAGTGGCGGTTTACGGTACTTTGAAAAAATGGCCTGCGCAACAGCTCCGAGCTGTTTTACAAGCTCATTTTCTATGCGTGGGTATTTTGGTAGTTGCCAGTCACATTACAGCAGGTTTTTGGTCGTTGAAAGCAATAGAATTGTTGGCAATGATCATTCCAGGACTACTAATTACGGTACCATTTGGGAACTGGCTGGTGGGTCGAATCGCCCCTGCTAAGGCAATTAAGCTGGTATATGGAGCACTAATTATCTTCGGAATTCTATTGATGACGAAATAATACAGAATATGACAAAACTATGAGTTAACCTTACGCTGTTTTAATATACTGTTACAAAATGGAGACATTTCTTGAAAAAGAGCGTATTCATTGTTAAGCTAAGGCTAGCTTATTAGGAAAGGATGTTGATGGGATTGAAGATTGCAGACTAATTTTGGAAATATTGAGATGACGATTTCTTTATTTTCGGGAGTAGTTTGTGGTTTTTGATTCGATCGACGTGCTGGCCAAAAAAGTAAATTTTTATTGGTATTATGCACTTTGTATTGCATCAGGACTGCACACCTGGTGCTTTTTTTGTGTCCTGAAAACAACTACTCCTCGAAAGAGAGGAGACATAAATGGGAATAATTCAATTAAAAAACATAAGTTTTAAATATGATAATCAGATAAAACCAATTTTTGACCACGTAGAGTTGGAAATTGATGCGAAATGGAAATTAGGTTTGATTGGTAGGAATGGTCGGGGAAAAACGACTTTGATGAAAATTCTGCAAAATCAAATTGAATATGAGGGGAAAGTTGAAACGAATCTGAAGTTTAACTACTTTCCCGCTAAAATTAAAACACCGCAAGAAACAGTTCAAATGGTGTTGATGCAAATCACTGGGAGAGACTACTCTAATTTTTGGGAAGTCGAGCGAGAGTTAGACCAAATTGGTTTGCCAGATGAAATTTTGGAACAAACTTATGCATCTCTAAGCCCGGGCCAGCAGACTAAAGCACTTTTGGCGGCTATGTTTGCAGACCAAAACTCATTCCAATTGATTGATGAACCAACTAATCATTTAGATACTGCGGGACGAGTACTCTTAGCTAAATATTTAAAACAAAAACAAGGCTTTATTGTAATTAGTCATGATCGCTACTTCTTAAATCAGGTCATTGACCATGTAATTTCGATTGATCGTGCTCAAATTAGTAGTTTCAAAGGGAACTATGAAACGTGGGCAACGGAGCGTGGAAATGCTGATGAACGTGAACGAAGTCTGAATGCGACCTTGAAAAAAGATATCAAGAAAATGGAAATGGCAACGCGCCAGAAACAAGAATGGTCGCGGGCTACGGAACGTGAGAAAGCAGGGGCAGCTGATAAGGGATTCGTAGGTCATAAAGCAGCGAAGGTAATGAGCAAAGCTTTAAACATCAGAGATCGCGCCGAAAAGAAAGTCGCGGATAAAAAGCAGCTATTGAAGAACGTTGAGATTCAAGATGAACTTCAAATGAACTATCAACCATATTCAGGGCCGCAATCGAATGCTTTAATTACGGTGCGTGATGTAGTTTTAAAACGAGATGGCAAGCAATTAAATCAACCAGTAAAATTTGAGCTGAAAACTGGGGATCGAATCGTTCTTAAAGGTGAAAATGGTTCAGGAAAATCGACATTGATTGCCGCTTTGCTTGGGCAGGAGAATTTAATTGCTGAAGGTGAAGCGCAATTACGTAACACCATACGTGTATCCTACTTACCACAAGATTTTGATCAGCTAAAAGGAAGTTTAGCAGATTTTGCAGCTGAAAAAGGAATTGAAGTTCAGAATTTGTTTTTGATGCTCAGAAAGTTAGGCTTTGAACGGACCATGTTTGATTATCAAATTGAACAGATGAGCATGGGACAAAAGCGGAAGGTTGCTTTAGCGCGTTCGCTGTGCGAAGAGGCTAATTTATATATTTGGGATGAACCGCTCAATTATTTAGATGTAATTACCCGAGAACAAATTCAAAATTTAGTTTTGAATTTCAAACCAACGCTTTTAGTAGTCGATCATGACCGTGAATTCGTAGATAAAATTGGAACTCAAACAATTAATTTAAAAAAATAGGCTAATAGTTTTGACACCGTGTCAATTTGTGGTATTCTACAATTACTGACACGGTGTCATTTTTTGTTTAAAGGAGGTAAGGCGGTGTCTTCAGAAATGTTGTTAAAGTTAAAACCTGAAAAAAGAACAGCAATTGAAGCGGCGTTGTTAGCAGAATTTATGCAACATCCGGTCGCAGAGGCGCAGGTTGCCCGTATCGTAAAGGGAGCGGGAATCTCGCGCGGCGCGTTCTATAACTATTTTAAAGATTTACCAGATGCTTACCGTTATTTATACAAAATAGCAATGCAAGATATTCATCAGGGTATTCGAAAAAAAGGTAAGCGAAGTAAGGACTTTGGTGATGAAACTCGACGATTCATTGAAAATACACAGACTAGTAAGTACTACGAACTGATCCAAATGCATTTTCACTATAATGAGGTCTATGTGACGCGGTTAGTGGCACCAGTTGAAGCAAATTCTGAACTTCAATGGGCCAAAATGACGCTTGCTCACGATACGATTCGGGGGGCGCTGATTGAACCAGAAACTGCACAAGCAAGACTTCGACAATTGGAAAAAGTCCTAAAAACTTTGGAGGAATAAGTATGTTTCTAGCTTTGAAGGAAATTAAAAAAGAAAAATTACGATACAGCTTAATCATTGGAATGGTTGTTTTAATTAGTTATTTAATCTTTATTTTAACTAGTTTGGCATTAGGACTAGCGCATGAAAATACGGATGCGATTCATTCCTGGAAGGCAGATACGGTAGTCTTGAATCAAGATGCGAACGTCAACCTTAGCCAATCATTAATTACCGATCAACAGGTTAAAGACCAAAAATTGACTAATAAAGACGCGTTGATTGGTCAAGTGGCAGTGGTTGCTAAAGACAGTAAAGGAAAACAAGCTAAAATTTCTTCTACTTTTGTCGGAATCGACAACAATCAATACATTGCTAAAAATTTAAAATTAACTAGTGGACATAAAGTTAAAAATAACCATGAAGTTGTTGTAGACGAAAAATTTGAACAAAGTGGCTATAAGCTTGGCGACAAGATGGAATTAAACGATGCAGATCAAGCATTCAAAATTGTTGGTTTCACCAAGAATGCGAAGTTAAACATTGCTCCAGTAATTTATGGAACGTTACCAGCTTGGCAAGACCTAAAACATGCAACTCCGCAAACTAAAGCCAGCGCCATCGTTTCTAAAACTAAGAATCTGAAGGTCGATGAACCGCTAAAATCATATAAGGTTAAAGCCTTCATCGAAAAATTACCAGGTTATTCAGCGCAGAACATGACGTTCTCATTGATGATTGGATTCTTAATGGTTATTTCACTAATCGTAATCGCAATTTTCCTATATATCCTAACGATTCAAAAGCTTCCAAACTATGCAGTATTACGAGCACAAGGTATCCCAAGTCGCGTTTTGGTTTGGAGTACATTGGCACAATCTCTAATTTTAGTACTAAGTGGGACGATAATTGGAACAGCATTAACAGCCATTACAGCTGCCATTTTACCATCGGCAGTACCAATGGCATTTGATATCCCAATCCTAGCACCAGTAGCAGTTGGGTTAATAATCACAGGACTTTTAGGTGGTTTGCTACCAATTCGAAGTGTGTTGAAGTTGGATCCAGTAAGTGTAATTGGAGGATAAATGATGACTGCAATTGAAATGAAGAATATTAACCAGATTTATGGAAAAGGAATCGCTAAAGTTCATGTATTACATGACGTTAACTTCAAAGCTGAACCCGGAACATTAAGCTTGATTATCGGGCCTAGTGGGTCAGGAAAAAGTACATTTTTAACGATTGGTGGGGGCTTGCGCACACCAACGACTGGCCAAGTTAAGGTGAACGATCAAGATTATCATGAAAGTTCACGTAAAGATCTTGAAAAATTGAGACTTAATAACATTGGATTTGTACTTCAGAACTATCATCTATTACCATTTTTGACGGTTAAAGATCAATTTAAGTTGGTTGATAAAGTTAAAAAAGAAGATAATCTATCGGCAGAAAGTTTGGATAAATTATTGAAACAACTTGGTATTGACGATCTAGTCGATAAATTTCCGACTGAACTATCTGGTGGGCAACAACAACGCGTGGCAATTGCACGTGCTTTGTATCCAGACCCCGCGATTCTTCTTGCTGATGAACCTACGGCTGCTTTGGATAGCGCACGGGTTCAAGAAGTTGGGAAATTGTTCGCAGACTTAGCACATGACCGCAATAAAGCCGTCGTAATCGTTACCCACGATATGCGATTAAAGTCGTTCGCTGATCAAATGTTTGAAATTAATGACGGTGTTTTGAAAGAAGCAACGTTGTAGAAGAAAAGAGTATTGA
>JALAGR010000090.1 GCA_022712335.1 Pediococcus sp.
CAAGTGCCCGACAACTTTAAATTTATTTTTAAAGCATCACGGACGATGACTCTTCATGACGGTGTTGAGAACGAAGAATATTTAACGCCTGAACGCCGTATTGAATTTACTAATTTTAAAAAAGTTATGCAACCGTTGATTCGTAATCAACAACTAGACTCGGTCCTTTTCCAGTTTCCGCCCTCATTTCGATGTGATCTGACTAATATTCGTTATCTGTTTGAGATTCGGCAAATGATGGATAACATTCCAATTACCGTTGAGTTTCGAAATCATAGCTGGTTTACAGAAGCCGTCGAAGCAGATACGTTGTCATACCTAGAACGATTAAAAATGATTAATGTGATTGTCGACGAGCCGTTTGATGGCAATCAGGGGATGCCACTTGTATTACAAGTGACGAGCACAAAAAAGGCAATGTTCCGGTTGCATGGGCGCAATGCTAAAGGTTGGTTCACGAGCGGTAAAGAGTGGCGCAGTGAACGAACTAATTATCGTTATTCAACAGCAGAACTAAATGAATTAGCGCAATGGATCAAAGCAGTTGCCGAACAAGTCGAAGAAGTAGCAGTGATTTTCAATAATAATGGTAACCACGATGCGGTCGATAATGCGCAAGAACTACAAAAAATCTTAGGGCTTCACTTTGAAGGTTTAGGACCAGTTCAAATGGATTTGTTTTAACAAATAAATAGTTATTTTCGTTAAAGAGACGAGGTTTTGACTCTTTAAAATATGATACAATTACAATTAATTAACTTGACTAGAATAGAGGAACCATAATGGCAGAAAATAATACATACTATATCACTACGCCGATTTACTACCCATCGGGAAAGCTTCACATTGGTAATTCTTACACAACGATTGCTTGTGACGCAGAAGCGCGTTTCCAACGTTTAGAAGGTAAGGACGTTTTCTTCCTAACGGGAACGGATGAACATGGTTTGAAAATCGAACAAAAGGCTGAAGCTTTGAACACGACACCTAAAGCGTACGTGGATGGCATGGCTAAAGATATTAAAAAGCTTTGGGATTTACTTGAAATTACTAATGACCAGTTTATTCGTACAACTGATGATTACCATGAAAAAGCAGTTCAAAAGATTTTCCAAAAGCTATTAGATCAAGGTGACATCTATCTTGGTGAATATGAAGGCTGGTACTCAGTTTCTGATGAAGAATACTTTACTGAATCACAACTAGCTGAAGTTTATCGTGATGCAGATGGTAACGTGACTGGTGGTAAAGCTCCATCTGGAAATGAAGTTGAACTAGTTAAAGAAGAATCATACTTCTTTAAGATGAGTAAGTATGCTGATTGGTTGTTGGATTACTACCAAACGCATCCTAATTTCATCCAACCTGCAAGCCGCATGAATGAAATGATTAATAATTTCATCAAACCTGGTCTAGAAGATCTTGCGGTTACACGGACTGGTTTCAAGTGGGGTGTGCCAATTTCTAATGATCCAAAACATGTTATTTATGTTTGGATCGACGCGCTTTCCAACTATATTACTGCCTTAGGCTACGGTAGTGACGAAGATGGTAACTTCAAGAAGTTCTGGCCAGCTAACGTTCACATGGTCGGAAAAGAAATTGTTCGTTTCCATACGATTTACTGGCCAATTATGTTGCATGCACTTGGACTTGAACAACCAGACCAAATTTATGGTCACGGATGGTTATTGATGAAGGACAGCAAGATGTCTAAGTCTAAGGGAAATGTAATTTATCCTGAAACAATTGTTGAAAACTATGGTTTAGATGCTTTACGTTACTACCTATTGAAGGCAATGCCTTATGGAAATGACGGAAACTTTACTCCAGAAGACTTCATTTCAAAGATTAACTTTGATTTAGCTAATGACTTGGGAAATCTTTTAAACCGTACGGTAGCGATGATCAACAAGTACGAAGGCGGCGTTATTCCAACCTTCCAAAGTGGAATTAATGATGTTGACGCTGATTTGGAAACGACCGCAGCTACAACGATTAAGAACTACGAAGAGTTGATGAATGACCTTCATTTTGCCGATGCGTTGGCTGAAATCTGGAAGTTAGTTGCCCGTACTAACAAGTATATTGATGAAACTGCTCCTTGGATTCTTGCCCGTAATGACGATGAAGAATCTAAGCGAAAATTAGCGAGCGTGATGAATCATTTAGCTGAAAGTTTACGTGTGATTGCCATCTTGATTCAACCAATGATGACCCAATCTCCTGCTAAAATTTTTGCTCAATTAGGTTTGGATGCTAAACAACTTGAACTTCAAGGCCTGAAGTTTGGTGAAATCCCAGCAGATACAAAAGTTGTGGAAAAAGGAACACCAATTTTCCCTCGTTTAGATGTAGAAAAGGAAGTTGAATTCCTCAAAAATCAAATGACACAATCAGATAAGAAAAAAGGTCGTGCTGCAATGGCAGAAGCTAACAAAGAAAAAGCTGAAGTAACTGAAACAGAAGATAAAAAAGAAATTCGGATCGAAGCTTTTGATAAGGTTGAACTCCGTGTTGCTGAAGTGCTTGAAGCAGGTCCAGTAAAGGGTGCCGACAAATTATTGAAGTTTAAGTTGGACGCTGGTGATGAAGAACCTCGTCAAATTCTTTCAGGAATTGCTCAATCATATCCTGATCCAAGTGTTTTAGTAGGTAAAAAAGTAGTGATTGTCGCTAACTTGAAACCTCGTAAGATGCGTGGTGAAATGAGCCAAGGAATGATTCTATCAACTGAACATGACGATCAAGTAAACGTTGTGATGGTTGATGACCAACATCAAAATGGCGATGTTTTAGGCTAAAATGATTTAACACAATGGGACTGGTGATGAAACGTGTGTTTTGTCCCAGCCCTTTTTTATATTTCAAGGAGATAAAAATGCAGATTTTTGACTCACACACTCATTTGAATGACGATACCTTTTGGGGCAATGAACAAAAGTATATTGAACACACTCAAAAATTGGGAGTAGTTGCGACCGCTCAAGTGGGATCGAACACCCTTTTAAACGAACGGGCAATTCAGCTTGCGGAAAAATATCCTAATACTTACGCAATTGTAGGATGGCATCCAGAAGATGCTAAGGATTTTCATGAGGCTGAGCGTGCTACGTTAACAGAACAACTTCAACATCCAAAAGTGGTAGCTTTAGGTGAAATTGGCTTGGATTATCACTGGGATACTTCACCAAAAAACGTGCAACGCCAAGTTTTTGAAGAACAGCTTCAAATTGCAATTGAACAGGATTTGCCGATTTCGATTCATAATCGGGATGCAACCGAAGATACTTATGCAATTTTGAAAAATGTTGGTGTGGATAAAATCAAAGGCGTTATGCACAGTTTTAATGGTGATGTAGAGTGGATGGAAAAGTTCTTAGATTTAGGACTGAATATTTCATTTAGTGGTGTAGCTAGTTTTAAAAAGACTAAAGAAGTACATGAAGCCGTCCGACAAGTGCCGCTAGACCGCATCATGGTTGAAACAGATGCACCTTATTTGTCGCCAGAGCCATTACGCGGAAAACAAAATGAACCAGCGTTTACTTTGTATGTTCTTGAAGCAGTGGCTCGTCATCGTGATATGGCACCAGATCAATTAGCACAAATTACTTTTGATAATACTTGTAAATTATATGGGATTAAAAATGAAAAAAATTAAAGAAGTCATTGTAGTAGAAGGAAAAGATGATACTAAAAGAATTAGTCTAGCTGTGAATGCTGACACTTTGGAGACAAGAGGATCAGCAATATCTGATGAAACCATCGAACAAATCCGACAATTGCAAGCTAGTCGTGGAGTGATAGTCTTTACGGATCCAGATTTTTCTGGCGAAAAAATTCGTAAGACGATTTCAGCGGAAGTTCCAAATGTGAAACACGCCTTTTTAAAGCGTAAAGATGCGGTTCCTGATCATAAGGGAAGTTTAGGAGTAGAACATGCAACTCCAGAAGTAATTCGCCAGTCTCTTGAACATCTTTACACTGAAGATGAGGATGCTGAACCACAGATTACCCAAAACGATTTAATTGATGCGGGGATGATTGCGGGACAGACAGCCAAGCAACGTCGAATTCAGTTAGGAGACTTATTAGGAATTGGTTACGTAAATGCCAAACAGTTACCTAAACGTTTGCAACTGTTCCAAGTTGAAAAATCAGATTTTGAACATGCAGTAGAACAGATTAATGGAGGAATTAATGAATAATCAAATGGATATTGGTAACCCAACGCGTACGCGCGCTATCTTAGAAAAGTATGGATTGTCAGCTAAAAAAAGTTTAGGACAAAACTTCTTAACGGATCCTAACGTACTTGTAAATATCGTGGATGCAGCTGAGGTTTCACCTGATGATGATGTAATTGAAGTAGGACCCGGAATTGGAAGTTTGACGGAACAAATTGCTAAGCGTGCCCATCATGTTTTAGCGTTTGAAATTGATCGTAATTTAATGAATGTTTTAGATGAAACGCTTAGCCCTTACGATAATATCACTGTGGTTAATCAAGACGTCTTAAAAGCTAACGTAAACGAAGAAGTCGAAAAGAATTTAGACGGACAACGTCGCTTGAAACTTGTAGCTAATCTTCCATATTACATTACAACACCGATTTTAAAGACTTTTATGGCTAGTACCTTACCAATCGATAAAATGGTTGTAATGATGCAAAAAGAGGTCGCAGAACGCCTTACAGCTAAGCCTGGCGACAAGGAATACGGTTCTTTGTCAGTTGTTGTGCAATACCGAATGGATACGCAAATTGAGTTTGATGTTTCTTCAAAGGTCTTTGTACCACGTCCTAAGGTTGATTCAGCCATTGTTAGCCTTACGCCTCATTCTGACTGGGAAGTGATGCCAGAAGACGATAAAGACTTCTTTAAGACGGTTCACGGATGTTTTATGCATCGTCGTAAGAATATTTGGAATAATATGCAGGGCCTTTATGGTAAAAATCCTGAAATTAAAGCCAAAATTCAAAATGTTTTAGATGATTTGGGGGTTGATCCACAAATTCGTCCAGAGCGTTTAACAGTGCTTGATTTCATAAAATTACACAATCGGATCAAACAAGAAGGACTTGAACGAAAGTAATCCGTTTTCATTTGTTTGAAGCATAAAAAATCCAAATGTAAAGCGTTGATATTAAATTGTGCGTGTGGTAAAATTGCAAACTTTGTGAAACTATGATAGAATGTTTCACATGGGAAGGTGAAGTTAATGCCAAACACACTAGCTACAATTAAGGATAAACTCGATGGTCGCATCGGGGAAGAATTACTGGTGGTCGCTCAAATCGGACGTAAAAAGATTACAAAACGTCGTGGCCGCTTGCATATGACATATCCAGCCGTTTTCGTAGTAGATTTGGACCAAGACGAGAACTCCTTCGAACGTGTGTCATATAGTTACACGGATATTTTGACAAAAAACATCGAGGTTAGCTTTGATGATGAAATCGACCAAGCTGAATTAATGGTTGAAGATGACGTTGAAGAAATTGATGAAGACTAATATCTAATAAATTGGCGGTAGTTTGGGGCATTTAAGCTTTTATAACTATTAGCCTTTTTTATTTTCACCATTTTTTAGTATAATTTAGGATAAAAGCAAACGAAACAGGTGAAGTAGATGGAAATCACCGAGAAAGCTCCAGCTAAGTTAAACTTATTTTTGGATACGCCATTTAATCATCCTGATGGATTACCAGAGTGGAATATGATTATGACCTCGGTCGATTTGGCGGACTATGTAAAAATCGAAAGTATTCCTGGTAAAATGGGAATTAAAGTTCGAACAAATACTGGTTTTTTACCCAATGATAGTCGCAATTTGGCATACCAAGCTGCCCGGAT
Source organism: Pediococcus sp. (assembly GCA_022712335.1). GTDB lineage: Bacteria > Bacillota > Bacilli > Lactobacillales > Lactobacillaceae > Pediococcus. The sequence continues at coordinate 5,859 of JALAGR010000090.1, forward strand.
TTTGCAAGAAAAATATCATGTACGTGCTAAAGTGATCATTGAGATTCGAAAACACATTCCGGTTGCGGCTGGTTTAGGTGGAGGCTCATCAGATGCGGCGGCTGTTTTACGTGGTTTGAACAAACTATGGAACCTTGAGCTTAGTTTGGAAGAATTAGCTAAGATTGGTTTAGAAATCGATTCCGATGTTCCATTTTGTGTATATAGTCGTACGGCACATGTGCTAGGTAAAGGTGAAAAAGTAATTCCGCTGAAAAAGTTACCACCCATGTGGGTAGTGATCGCAAAACCTAAGCTTAGTGTTTCGACACCGTATATTCTCAGTAAGATTGAACATAAAGAACTCCAACATTCCAACATTGAGTCGATGTTAGATGCGATTGAACATGAAGATTATGAACGTATTTGTCATTGCATGGGAAATGTTTTGGAACAAGTAACCGGAAAAGAACATCCGGAAGTTTTGAAAATTAAAAATCGAATTAAACAGTACGGAGCAGACGCAGCTCAGATGAGCGGTACGGGACCAACTGTATTTGGCGTTTGTTCGAAATCTAGTCGAGCAAAGCACATTGTGAATAGCTTGAAGGGATTTTGTCATGAAGTATATTTAGTTCGAATTTTGTGAGGGATAATAATGGCTAATCATGAAGCAACAAAACAGAAGATCGTCGATGCACTATTTGAGTTGTTAAAAGATAATGACTTAGCCAGTATATCGGTAAGTAATATTTGTCAGACTGCATCGGTATCTAGAATGTCGTATTACCGAAGC
>JALAGR010000091.1 GCA_022712335.1 Pediococcus sp.
ACTAATAATTTTAACATTAAATCTAGCCAAGATTACTTAAAAGCAAAAAAGAACCAGACTAAGTCTGATTCTTTTGCGTATTAAACGTATTGCAACATTTTCTTTTCGCTATTGTAAGCAGCGTCGATAATACCGCCACCAATACATTCTTCACCATCATAAAGCACAAGTGCTTGTCCCGGTGTAATTGCACGAGCAGGTTCGTCGAAATCAACTGTAACCTTTGAAAAATCATCGCTAAAATGAACTGTTACTGGAACATCTTGAGCGCGGTAACGGAACTTCACAGTACAGCGGAAATCATGTCCGCGTTCCTCACCTAGTTTGTTAACAAAGTGCATGTCAGATGCATCCAAACTATTAGCGTAGAGATGACTATTTTCGAAGCCTTGTCCAACGTACAAGATATTCTTTGAAAGATCCTTACCAACTACAAACCAAGGTTCGTTGTTTTTAGATCCACCACCAATGCCAAGTCCACGACGTTGACCGATTGTGTAGTACATCAAACCAGCATGTTCACCCATCACTTCGCCGTCAAAGGTCATCATCTTACCAGCCTTAGCTGGAAGATAGTTTCCAAGGAACTCACGGAAATTCTTTTCACCAATGAAGCAAATTCCAACAGAATCTTTCTTGTCATAAACTGACAATCCAGCTTCTTCAGCAACTTTACGAACTTCAGGCTTGATCATTCCACCAAGTGGGAACATTACACGATCTAATTGATCTGCACTTAATTGACTTAAGAAGTATGTCTGATCCTTATTACTATCTGTAGCACGGAGAAGATGTTGATGACCATTTTCATCACGTTCTACTTGAGCATAATGTCCAGTAGCCACGTAATCTGCTCCTAAACTAATTGCATAATCAAGGAAAGCCTTAAACTTGATTTCATTATTACAAATAACATCAGGATTTGGAGTACGTCCTTTTTTATATTCGTCTAAGAAATAAGTAAATACTCGATCCCAATATTCTTTCTCAAAGTTAACCGAGTAGTAAGGAATTCCAATCTTAGCTGCAACTTTTGCAACATCTTTATAATCTTCGGTAGCTGTACAATACCCATTTTCATCAGTATCGTCCCAGTTTTTCATGAAGACACCCACCACGTCGTATCCCTGCTGCTTTAGCAAGTATGCAACTACGGATGAATCCACACCACCACTCATACCAACAACGACACGCGTCTTACTGTTGTCAGTCATATTTATCACCATCATTTCTATCAGATTCTGGAGAATCTACGATTGAAGGTCGCATAAATCCAGTAAAATCCATTTTATACCAATCACTTGGCAAATTCCACCATTAACAAAAAGTTAGTAACTATTTTTTAACAAGAACTTCTCTTTCAACTAGTTCATTGACCAAAAAATGGTATTGTTCGACTAGTGGTGCATCTTGTTCGCGATTAAAAATGTTCACATTTTGCATCCCATTAGCTGTCGTTGTACTCATTTTAAAGCCTGAAAAATCGGGTTTAACCGTTATTTTCAATTTGATTCCCTGATTGAAAGGAGAAGTTGCATCCAACGAACGTTCTAATATAAATGTACCATTGTTTTTAGTTGTGAAGCCTAAGTCTAATAACGTGTATTTTTTGATATTAGTACTCAATTCGTAGGTAGCACTATCACCTTTAACATTCACTTCTTTAGCAAAAGCCATTTTGAACCCCTCGCTTCTATTTTTTACTTGTTTGTTTTAGACGTCGCTCAATTGCCACAATTTGTTCGCATAGATAATCAATATCTTCACTCGTAGTTTTTTTACCAAAACTAATCCGAATTGATTCACTAATTCGAGGAGAATCTTCTCCATACATCGCAGTTAGTACGTGTGAAGGCTCTAAGCTTCCCGCTGTACAAGCTGAACCACCCGAAATAGCAATTCCCGCCAGGTCAAGATTGGTTTGCATTACATACGTTGAAACACCCTTTAACCAGATATTAAATACGTGTTGTAGATTGTTTTCATCGAGCGAACCATTGATTTCAAAATCAATTTGATTTTGCTTTAGGCTTTGAATAATTTTTTGTTTAAATCCAGCGTAACGTGCTTGAAGTTCACTCTTGTGTTCTTCGTTGAGGAGACTCACTGCTTTGGCAAATCCAGCAATATTAGCTACATTTTCTGTACCAGCCCGACGCTTATCTTCTTGTTCTCCACCAAGCATGAAACTATCAAAATTAACTTCATTGCTCTTATATAGAAAGCCCATCATTTTTGGTCCGTTTAATTTATGCGCAGACGTCGATAATAGGTCAATGTGATCACGTTTGACATCAATATCAAGTAATCCATAAGCTTGCACAGCATCTGTATGAAGTACTGCTTGATGATCTTTTAATAATTCACCAATTTCGTGAAGTGGCATATGACTGCCAACTTCATTATTTCCCATCATGATACTTACTAAGATGGTCTGATCATCTAGAGCTTGCTTAAACTCATCAAGGTTAATTAATCCATTCTGATCAACGCCTAGGTAAGTTACTTCAAAGCCCATCTTTTCTAGGCGACGCATTGGATTTAAAACCGATGGATGTTCAATTGCCGTAGTAATAATTTTTTTACCTTTAGTTTGGTTACGTAAAGCGACCTGTGTAATGGCCGTATTATTACTTTCGGTGCCCCCACTGGTAAAGATGATTTCTTCATCTTTAGCATGAATACTTTGAGCAATCACATGACGAGCTTCATCCAATGTTGCACGTGCCTTACGTCCGAATCCATGTAGACTTGAGGCGTTGCCCCAGTTATTCAATAACTCATTAGATATTACATCAACCACCGCGGCGTCCGTTGGCGTCGTAGCTGCATTATCTAAATATACTTGCTGCATTATTTGTTCCCTTCCATCTTAAATAAATCAATCAACATCGATGCCGAACGTTTACCAGCGTCAATGATAAACTCATCAAATGAAACGTTCGCATCATCATCACCAGTATCTGACATTGCTCGAACTACAATAAATGGTTTATTAAATTGGTGTGCAACTTGTCCAACTGCAGCACCTTCCATTTCACAGCATAAAGCATCGGGGAAGTTCCCTAAAATAGCCTTAACTTTATCAGCACTTGAGATGAATTGATCACCAGTAACAATCAGTCCTTTTTTCGTGTTTAAATCACGAGCTTTAGCAGCTATTTCAAATTGGCGAATCAAGTTGTCATCCGCCTTGAAGCGCGCACTATCCTGTTGAGGAAGTTGTCCATATTCGTAACCAAATGCAGTCGCATCCACATCATGATAAGCCACTTCCGTTGAAAGAACGATATCGCCAACTTTTAGACCTTCACCAATTCCACCAGCAGAACCTGAATGGATCAATGCATCAACCTTGAAATTAGTAATTAAAATTGCCGCTGTAATTCCAGCTTCAACTTTGCCAATTCCTGAACGTACAAGCACTACGTCCACGTTATTGATAGTTCCTTCGTA
>JALAGR010000092.1 GCA_022712335.1 Pediococcus sp.
AAGAAATACTTTAATTTTAAAACGTCAGTTAGTCTACTGGTGATTGATACAATTGTTTGTGTGATGAATATTTTTGGTTCAGGAATTGAAGCATTTATTTTAGCTCTATTTTCATCTGTGATTACTTTGTTAGTAATGAATTATATTGAAACAGGTATTGATCGTAAAAAGAGTGTCTACATTATGAGCAGTCATTTAGCTGAAGTTGAAGAAATTATCTCGGAGTCGCTCGATCAGAGTTATACCAGCCTAGATGTACAAGGTGGATTTTCGGGAGACAATAAACGAATGTTGATGCTAGTGGTTGAAAATTCAGAATATCACCGTATTATCGGTCGAATTCGTGCGATTGATCCACAGGCGTTTATTTTGACGACCAATGTGGCAGAAGTTCATGGTGGTCAGTACTAAGATTGGAAAATAAAAACAAGCGATAACAAAAGGTGGTCTGAGTAAATATCAACCCAACTTTTTGTCGTCGCTTGTTTTTTTAATTTTTTGGTGAAGAGGTGTGGGCGAGAACGTCCCGGTCTTACTCACACTCTAACATTTTGCTCGCAATCATATCCGCCATTCTCAGTCGAATATCATTTACGCCCGGAATTGGTGCCCCATTTGTCAACCAGTGGCGTTTTTCTGTTGAAAGTCCCCACAAGAAGAAATATGGCATAATTTTCCCATCAGGTGTTACCAGTTCAGCTGTCTCTGTTGTAACATCTAATGCCCCAGTCTTAACGATTGAACCGTCACTTAGATGTAATGAATAAACGCGAGCCATTCCATTTTCTAGTAAATTCTTAATTAATGGATTACGTGTAGTTTCAGCATTTGGTTGAGGTAAACGTCCCTCGATTAAAACATTACCAGAGTAGCGTGTTTTATCGCTAAGCACAGAAGAATACGTAACGAAGTGATCGTCCTCATTTTCTACCACCATACCAGGCCCAGTCAAAGTAAGCACCCCAGCTTTAATTAAAGCCAAAATTTGCTCAATTCGGAATGCAGGTGGACCAACGGCTAAGAAACTATTTAATGAATTAAACTGTTTCAAAACGTATCTAACGTAGTCATCATCATTAAGTAATTCGTACGTAACAATTTTACGAATGTTAGAACGTAATTCGCGTAGCTTTTCGATTGCACTAGTAAATGGTGAAACTTTATTTCCTTCATTAGCAACGTCGATATCTTGTTGCAGATATGTCTTAATAAAAGTAGTAAATGAAGCAGTATCAGTGATATTACCCGGAATGGGATTTGCCCACTGTTCCCAGTCGATACGGTCTTTGGTATTGATATTGTATTTATCAAGGATTTTTTTGAAGCCATTTGAAGCTTCAGCTAGTTCTGCTTCAAACGTTGCAATATCAATGTTTGGATATGTCAGTTTAGCTAAAGTAACGTAGTAAGTTAATTCAACATCTAACGTGATTCGATTGATGAACTCCTTACCCGTGATTGATTCATTTTTTAGTACCAAATGGTTTACATATTCGTCAGACAAGAAGTAGCGAGGATAAGTCTCGCCCACATTTTTCTGATCCAATCCACGCGCATGGTAGGGAAGTCCTCGACGAGAACTAGCATAAATGGTTGGCTCGTCGCCCGAACGTGTGTAAGTTAAGATACCACGATCGTCTCGTTGGAACATACCACCCCGGCGTTCAGTCAACTCAGAGAGATAATCAATAAAACTTAAACCTAATCCACGAATAATCACATGGTCACTTGGAGCAATATCATCGATATCAACTTCAGCTGGGTAACGAATTGGTACATATTTCAAATCATGTTCGCTAGCAAAGTTTTCGATATTGATTTCTTCATCATTCGGTTCATCCATTCCTTCACCTAGAGCAGCTGAAATTTTATCAGCTCGGAAGGCTGCCTCATCGGTAATCAATACGTATTGATCCTTGTCGATGCGCACGTTATGAACGAGCTCTTGATGAACTTCAACAGTAAAATTATCTGGCATTCTTTTTTCAACATGCTTAAAGAACCATTGTTGATAAATCCCAAATAAAGCTCGTGAACTATAGGAATATTTAGTTAAGTTCTCAACTTCGTCAATAAGCAATTTTTGACGTTTAAAGTCATTATTTTCAATGAAATCTTTTCCAAGTGTTGTTGCCCATTCAAAAAGAGTTGGACCGTAATGCGGGTTTCCTTTCATTTGAATCGAATCATCGGTAAATAAAGTTATTTTTGAAGCTAAAGAGTTCATTTTTAATTCGTGATTTTGATTCGGATTCCAGACCCGTCCACCAATGCCAAACGGATCAAACATGAGTATTTTTACATTGGTTGTCCATTTGCGATCTAATGCCCAATAAACAAGTCGTTCAAAGGCCATTAAGTTACGTGGACCAGCCCCTATCAAAGCTATTTTCATTGTGTTGTCCACCTCATTTATTAATTACAATTATGATAGCATAATAATCGAAATTACCGTAGTACCTAGGTTGAAACGTTTACATGTAATTATACAACTATTTGAAAATTGGAGTCATTTTGATTGACAGAAAATAAGTAGGTAGGGTAACCTAATAACTGAAAATAAAACAAGGGGTGATTCCGTGTTATTTGCTAACGCCAAATCAGTAATCAACGATTGCGCATGCTGTCTACAAGACAACATGTTATTTGGCAGGCGTAAATAGCGGAATTATTCAACGAATCAAAATGATATTTGTTGAACCGGTTAATTACACTGCGGTGTAGTTGACCGGTTTTTTGTTTTTTAAGGACGTGATGATATGAAATCTGAATGTAGCGACTGTAAGGTGACTAAAAATTAATCTAATTTGAAATTGAAGAGGAGCAGAAAATGAAATTTAAAAGATGGATGGGAGTTCTGGCAGTTGGGTTAGTGGCGATGGTGGCACTTGCGGGTTGTGGCGCTAAAAAGAGTGGATATGCAGCTAAACAGGAGTTGAATTTAGCTGCTGACGCACCGCTAGATACATTAGATGTTTCAAAGGCAAATGGTTATGGTCAAACGGGAAATGTTTTTGAATGTTTATATCGGTTAGGCGAAAATGGGAAGGTTACGCCGGGATTAGCTAGTAGTGCCAAGAAGTCAAAGGACGGTTTAACATGGACTTTCAAAATTCGGGAGAATGCTAAATTTAGTGACGGTAGTAAAATTACCGCTAACGATTTTGTCTATTCCTGGCGCCGAACTATTAATCCAAAAACTAAAGCTTTGTATGCATATCTATTTGAAGGAATTAAAAATGCTGACCAAATTAATGCTGGTAAAATGAGTCCTTCCAAATTAGGAGTAGAAGCCAAGGATGCACAAACTTTAGTAGTTCATCTGGATCAACCCATTCAATACTTTAAAGTTTTGATGAGTTATCCACTCTTTTCACCAATTAGTCAAAAAGCTGTTGAAAAATACGGGGATAAATATGGAACAAAAACACAATACACAGTTTATTCAGGACCATTTACAGTAAAAGGGTGGACAGGAACTAACGATACGTGGACTTTTGCTAAAAATAATCAATATTGGGATCAAAAAGTGGTTAAACTTAAACAAATTAACTTCAAGGTTGTGGAAAACCCACAAACTAAGTTGAACCTTTATCAGTCAGGAAAGCTGGATTATACACAGCTCTCTAGTGAACAAGTTAAAAACTATAAGAATAATAAAGATTATACAACGTTCCCTTATTCGATTACGACATTCTTACAATATAATTTCAACGATGCAGATAAGACAAAACGTGCAGCCTTTAATAACGCTAACATCCGTAAAGCACTATCATATTCGATTAATCGGAAGCAGTTGATTGAAAAAATCATTGGGGATGCTTCGACACCAAGTAAGGGATTAGTTCCAACTGAGCTTGCAAACGATCCTAAAACGGGGAAAGATTTTGCAGAGGACGCATATCTAGATGGTACGATTAAGTACGATCAAAAACAGGCTAAAAAGTACTGGGAAAAAGGACTTCAAGAAATTGGAGTAAAGAATTTGAAGCTCAATTTGACTTCAGATAATGAGGGGAATAGTAAAAATTATGCTGAATTTTATGCGCAATCGCTAGAGAAGACCTTGCCAGGTTTGCAAATCAAGATTGTTAATGTGCCATCACAAGTGGCATATTCGAGATCACAAAGTGGAGAATTTGATATTCTAGTTGGGCATTGGGGAGCCGACTTTAATGATCCGATTTCACATCTTCAAATTTTGCAAAAAGGTAGTGCCTATAATTATGGTAAATGGAATAACGACGAGTATAATGCGCTGGTGAAAAAAGCTCAAAATGAGGATGCCAATAATGCTGAAAAGCGTTGGCAAGATATGATTAAAGCCGAACAAATCGTGATGAAAGAACAAGCAGTATCGCCACTTTATCAAACAGTATATTCGTATTTAAAGAATCCTAAAGTGAAAGATGTTATCCACAATACAGCCGGGACACAGTGGAATTATAAGTACGCGTATATAACAAA
>JALAGR010000093.1 GCA_022712335.1 Pediococcus sp.
ATAATGAACGAGGCGATTACTATGGCAAAATCTATTGAACCAAGAAATGAAATGGTTGCTCCAACTTTTAACATACTTAATTTAGATCAAATTGAAGAAGCACGAGAAACGATTAAATATTACATACGACGAACTCCTTTGGTAAAATCAATGTTTTTGAGTAATGGAATTGCTTTTGGCGACGTGTACTTAAAGCTTGAAAATATGCAGTTGACGGGATCATTTAAGTTTCGAGGAGCTAATAATAAAATTCAACATTTAACAGATGAAGAAAAGAGAAGAGGGATTATTGCTGCATCAGCTGGTAATCATGCACAGGGAGTTGCTTTGACGGGGAAACTGCTAGGGATTGAAACTACAGTTGTAATGCCAAATGAAGCTCCTCAAATGAAAAGAGAAGCGACTCACGGGTATGGTGCTGAAGTTGATATTCATGGAGCAACTTTTGATGATGCACACTTATGGATGAATGAACGTGCAAAGCTAGAAGGTAAGACAGTGGTAGATCCATTCAACGACCCATTAGTATGCGCTGGGCAAGGCACGATTGGTCTTGAAATATTAGAAGATTTAGTGGATGTAGAAACGATAATTGTTCCAGTCGGTGGAGGTGGATTGATTTCAGGTATTGCAACAGCAGTTAAATCAATTAATCCATCTATTCATATCATCGGTGTTCAATCCGAAAATGTACATGGTATGAAAGCATCTTTTGATGCAGGCGAAATTGTTACGCATCATGACAATTTTACTCTAGCAGATGGGACTGATGTTGCAACACCCGGAGATATTACGTACGAGATTGTTTCACATTTAGTAGATGAATTTGTATTAGTTAGCGAAGAGGAAATTTCAACGGCAATGAAGGATTTAATGCAAAGGACGAAAATTGTCGCTGAAGGAGCTGGCGCTTTACCTGTAGCGGCTCTTGAAGCGGGCAAAGTTGATAGGAAATGGATTGAAAACAAAAAAGTAGTTGCGTTAGTTTCTGGAGGGAACGTTGATTTGGAACGTGTTTCTCAAATTATTGAGCATTTTTTAGTGCCAGTTGACACACACCATTGTGGAATCGGATAACAATTAAAAGGATACCTTAATTGTAAGGTATCCTTTTAAATTACAAACTATCATTCCATTTTCGAGCCTCATACATAATGCGTTCTTGATCTAAAGTTAATACTTCACGATTACGCATGATAAATTTACCACCAATAATCATTTCAGTAACATCATTAGCATTCACACTTTCTAACAGTGTGTTTTGCCAATTTCCACTTGGATAAAGATGTGGTTGATTAATATCAATACCAATCAAATCTGCTTTATAACCAGCTTGGATTTTTCCTAAAGTGCCTTCTTCATTTAAGATTTGAGCACCGTTTGAAATTGTCATGTCGAAAATCCTTTTAGACGGCATAATGTTAGGGATGTGCTTTTGAACTCCATGATGTAAATTCATCACAGAACGGAAAATTTTCATTTCATTCCAGAGACTAAGCCCTCCGTGGGCAGCTCCATCAGTCCCTATTCCAGCTGGTATATGATGGTCGAGTAGTTCAGGGGTATCAGGAACGCCTTTACCAGCATTGCTAAAAGGACAATGGCAAATTTTAACATGATGTTTTTGAATGATTTCTTTTTCATGTGCAGTGAGAAAAATACTGTGTGCTCCAATGAAATGAGGGCCTAAAACATCCATTTTTTCCAAAAATTCATAGGGATGTTGCCCAGTTCGATCGATGATTCCCTGAACTTCAGCTGGATATTCATTCATATGAGCTTCTAAAAAAGTATTTCGACTTTTGGCCATGTCAGAAGCTTTTAAAATGAGCTCATCTGAACAAGCATTCAATGCCCGCAAGGAATAGTACACTTTTAAATTACTAGTACCATTAAAATTATCGTACAGTTCGTTGTTTTGCTGGATTGCTTCGTTGGCACTCATCTTGATTTCTTTTGGTAGAGTCGGATCATCCATCGTAGAAGAAGACAACGCTCCGCGCAGTCCACTTTGCGCATAGACAGAAGCAGCGCTCATCATGTGGTAGCTACCGGATTCGACAAAGCCGGTAGTCCCACTAGTAATCATTTCTAAAGCAGCAATTTCAGCACTTAACTTCATTTTAGCGTCAGTTAATTGAGTTTCAAAAGGTAACATTACACGAGTCCAAATGATAGGCTTTGCATCCAAAATGCGACCGCGAAGCAGCTGTTGTCCAGTATGTACGTGACTATCAATTAATCCGGGCATGAATAGGTTATTACTTCCATCAATGATTGACCCTTTAAAATTTTCGTCATTAATGTGATAGTCTACTTTTTTTATATACCCATTTTCGATCAGAATATCTTGATTTTCAGCAATCTCACCAGGTTGAATCAAGATCAAAGTATTTTTAATTAGAATATTTTCCAACATACTCACCTGCATTTAAAGTAGTTTAGTCAAATTAAGAGTCATTGAATCCCAAAGACAAGATCCCAAAAAAGTACCAGTCATTACCACCATACCAACGATGACATATTTCCATCCCTGACTCATAAATTGTTTTAATTTATCACCAATAGCGAGCCCGGCAAAAGAACCTACGATCGTAAATGGTGCAGCAAATTCGATAGCGTTGGCACTATTAATTACCCAAGTGTGAATTGGTGAAAATGGTGCGGCACTAAGTAAACCTAAGATAGAACAGTAAGCGATAATCGGCAATTTAAGAGGGATAATATTTACTAAGACAACGGCAAGCACAGAAATAGTTGTTAAGATAATCAATCCGGGGAGACTTTTTTGAATACTAATCCCATAGCCTACCCAGTTGGCAAGCCCAGTGCCCATGGCGCAAATTATTAATAGGAAGATCCATTCTTTATAACGCATTTTGGCGTCCTCCACGGGTCCTTAAGATATGGTGATGTTGAAAGAGTGGTAAGAGGATTTTATAAAATTTTTCAGTCAGCGGAATTGCAATAAACATGGTGATGTAGATACCAGTAATGCCGGCGATGGTGTTACTAGTGGAAGCCATAGTGGTGATAGCAGCTGCATGAGCAGGAAAAATACTGGCTAAGCTAGCACTCGCACTCGCCATAAAAATCCCAGCACCAACTCCAGATGCCATTCCAAGCGCTTGAGGAGTAAACCAACCAAGCATTGCAACAAACGAAGCCATTACTCCAAAATAAATTGCCCCGATCATACCGCCGACGATGTATAGCGCAAGGCTACCGTCACTTTCCGCAGAACTGGCACCATAAACATCATTAATTACTGCCATATGGTATTCGCGATTTAAAGAACTACATGCGCCAATTGCTTCACGACGCATACCTAGTAGCATTGCTACAGGGAGTCCTAAAATTAGTCCTAAAACATTTCCAAAACCATGGAGTAGCAGAGCAGGGCCAGCATTAATTACCATATCTAAATTAGCACCAGCAGTTATTCCTAGCTTTACAATAAAGGGACAGATACCGACAATTACTAATTTAGAAGCAGCTTGGACTTCTTTGGTATTAATAATTTTTGAAACTTGAGGACCGCTTAAAACACCTAAAATAATAGCGTAGAAAACAGGAAATAAAATAATGATTCCCGAACCTAAGTGGAATTTAATCTCTCCAATTCCGTCGGCAATTAAAACAAAGAACAAACTAATTAAGTAAATCTTTTTTTCAGAGTAAAAACGGGTTCTAAGGGATTTGTACATATACTCAACATTCGCCTTCAATGTGATTCCTCATTTCTCGATTGATGTTTACATGTTGAGTTTATCAAATTGATTGCAGTAATAAAAGAACTATTTTTGCGTTTTAAGCAAAAATAGTTCGTGTTTATTCCGCGAAATGGTAAAAAATACGTTGAAAGTTCAGATAACAGTTGAATTACATTCTTTTAAACCAAAATTTCCATCCCATCATAACTAGTAATAACGCCGTATTTTTCAGATAACCCTGACATTTCCTTATATGTTAAACCACCGTTATGAGAAAAATGATTAATAACTAGTTTCGTAGAATCAGTAATTAAATTGCGTTTTTTTAATTCTGCAATAAATTTTAGATCATCCCGCCAATTCATGTGGGGTGCCACAGCTTCTTCGACCTGACCGGTACAATCAATTGAAACTACTGAAAATACTAGATTGTTATCTTCGAGATATTTAAACATTTCTGGCGTGAAGTATCCTGTATCATGCGTGTCTAAAAATACATCTTTTCCATCATCGATTGCATAAATAAAACAATCTTCCTGGAATCCCCCGTGCTGCGCAGGTAATGAGTATACCGTATATTTATCTATTTCAAATTTTTGGTACGATTTAACCATATGATACGTAAATCTTTTCGCATCGGTACGTTCTTCTAATTTAAACGCACGGTCATAAAAATCTTTGACTGTCTTATTTCCATATACATTTAGTAAATTATCAACATTGTTGGCGTAGCCTGACATTCTGTATGCAAGGTCTTCAGCGTATAAATGATCAGAGTGCCAATGCGTCAATAAAAGATTATTAAATTTTGAAAAATCAAGCTTATACTTTAATAAATGTGAATATGAATCGCCTGGAAAATCTATTAGTAATTGGTCATCAATAATAAATTGTGTTTGGGTTCTAACTTCGCGTCCACCTTGTTCTCTAGCATTTTTACAAATTCTACAGTTACAAAAAATTCCTGGAATTCGTTCGGCAGCACC
>JALAGR010000009.1 GCA_022712335.1 Pediococcus sp.
CAATTAGCTCGGTAAGTAGCGCATAACTTGCGATGTTAAATGGAATCCCTAAGAAAATATCACCGCTACGTTGGTACAATTGACAGCTTAATTTACCATCGGCTACGTAAAATTGGAATAATGAATGACATGGTGGCAATGCTGATGTTGGAACATCTTCAGGATTCCACGCCGAAACAATCATTCGTCTCGAATCAGGATTGTTTTTGATCATATCAATCACGTCGGAAATTTGGTCGATAGTTTCCCCTGTGCTAGTCTTCCAAGCGCGCCACTGACTTCCATAGACATTGCCAAGGTCACCGTATTTAGCTGAAAAGGTATCGTCTTCTAAAATTCGTTCCGTAAAACGTTGTTTTTCAATTTTATAAAGCTCGTTGAACTCAGGATCCGTCAATGAACGATGACCAAAGTCAGTCATATCTGGGCCTTGGTATTCATCGCTTTCAATCCATTTCTTAAACGCCCATTCGTCCCAAATGTGGTTGTTATGTTGAAGTAAATATCTAATATTGGTGTCACCCTTTAAAAACCAGAGTAATTCACTCTTAATCAATCCAAATGGAACTCTTTTAGTCGTTAATAGTGGGAAGCCTTCACTCAAATCAAAACGCATTTGGTATCCGAAGGTACTTAATGTTCCAGTTTGCGTGCGGTCTCCTTTTTGGTGACCATTCTCTAAAACGTATTTTTCCAAATTAAGGTATTGTTCTTCAAGCATATTGAATTTCTCCTATTCCTCGAAACTTTCTAAATATTCCCATCGCGCCATTTTTTCTTCTAATTGTTCAGAGACTTCGTTTAACTTCTTTTGTAACTCTGCAAGTTTGCCATAATCAGCAGCATTTTCATTCATTTGTGCCTCAACGTTTTCAGATTCTTGTTCTAATTTTTCGATTTCAGCTTCAATCGTTTGCCATTCTTTTTCTTCTGAATACGTCCGCTTTTTCTTTTTAGGTACGGTAACTTGACTGCTAGGCTTTGTCTCATTTTTAACTTTAGTTGGTTGCGGTGTGCTACGTTTCAAATAATCGCTAATAGTACCCGTGAACTTTTCAACTTTGGCATCACCATCAAAAATTAATAACTGATCACTGACTTTATCTAAGAAATAGCGGTCATGGGAAACGGTAATAACGGTTCCTTTGAATGTACTTAGATAACTTTCTAACACGGTCAAAGTGGCAATATCTAAATCATTAGTTGGTTCATCCAATAGCAACACGTTAGGTTGTTCCATTAAAATTTTAATTAAGAACAAACGACGCTTTTCGCCACCAGATAGCTTTTTAATCAAACTTCCGTGCAAGAAACTTGGAAATAAAAATTGTTCTAGCAGACTCGTTACACTAATTTTTTCGCCATCTTTATTGATAACCTCTTGGCCGATTTCCTTTAAATAATTAATTACACGCTTATCTTCCGGAATCGGTTCAATCTTTTGCGTATAATATCCTATTTTAACAGTTTCACCAATTTCAATCTCTCCACCTTGAATCGGTAGAACTCCAGCGATTGCATTTAGAAATGAAGATTTACCAGCTCCATTTGCTCCAGTAATTCCGACGCGGTCACCAGCTTGAATTAATTTAGAGAAATTTTGCATGATTTGATGATCGCCGACTTTTAAATCTAAGTCATTAATCTCAATCACTTTCTTACCTAATCTTTGTTGCGTTAAACCAATTTCAATATCTTGGTCGATCTCTTTGGGAGCATGAACCGATTGATCCAGCTTCTCAAAATGATTAATTCGAGCTTGTTGCTTAGTTCCACGCGCTTTAGGGCCACGTTTCATCCATTCTAGTTCTTGTTTATATAATTTATATTCTTTTTGCTTACTAGCTTCGTTTTGCTGTTCACGGACCGCTTTTTGTTCAACGTACTTTTCGTAATTACCAACGTACTCGAAAAGATCACCGTAGCTCAACTCCCAAATTCGATTGGTAACGCGATCTAAGAAGTAACGATCATGGGTAACGAGCAAAAGGGCACCCTTATAATCCGCCAAGTACTTCTCCAACCATTCAATTGAATCAAAGTCTAAATGGTTCGTTGGTTCGTCTAAAATCAATAAATCGGCTGGTTCCAATAAAGCTTGTGCCAATGCAATTCGCTTAACTTGGCCTCCAGAAAGGTGATTGATTTCCTCATCTAACATATCAACATGTAGTTGAGTCAAAATTGTTTTAATGTTACTTTCTGTATTCCAAGCATCGAGCTGATTCATCTCATTTTCAAGTTTAGTAAATTTCTCAAAAACTGTGGAAGAAGTTGGATTATTGGTATACTGTTCCAAAATTTCTTCATAGCGTTTAATTGTTTGAAAAACATGTTGATCGCCACTATAGATAAAATCACGCACAGTTTCAAACTGACTAATTTCTTCACTTTGCTTAAGATACGCAATTTTATAGTCATTAGGTGTTTCAATTACACCCGAGTCTGCTGGGTCAATATTTGAAACCGCGTTAAGTAGGTTAGTTTTTCCTGATCCATTCGTTCCAATCAAACCGATCCGGTCATGTTCATTGATCACAAAATTAATTGACTTAAATAGCTTTTTTTCACCGTAAGTCTTGGTTAAATCCTTACCTTTTAATATTTTCATGTTTATTCATCTTTCTGTAACTGATTTACTGCATCGAAGAGACACTTAGATTCGTTGGGTAATTCATCATTAATTACCATCAATTTTAATTGATTCAAAATTCGTCCCATTTGAGGGCCAGGATTAATGATTCCTTTTTGAATTAATTCTTTTCCGGTGATTGCCATCTCGCGTGGATCTTTAATTTGAAGGGTTTGATAGGCGCTTAACCAAATTGATTGATCAAACCCTAATATTTCTGCAACTTTGATGGCATTAATAACATTAGCTTCCCCCGCATTGAATAATGTCATTCGGTCAATCGTTGAGGAGCCATTCATTTCCAACACTTTTAAAGTTGCACTAACATTTTTAATTAAATCATTGGAGGTTTTCCATTGCTTTAAAAATGGAGCCACTTCACGATTAGATAAATTTAAACTCCAAGCAATTATGGTCCAAACCTGTTCCTGATTTTCCAAAAGTTCTAGTGGATAATCCGTTAGCTGTTTCAACTCTGCTAAATGTCCTTTAAAACCGGGACAGTATTCATTTAATCCAGTAGTTAGCATGTCCTCTAACCCACGATTAGGCTTGCTCCCTAGCATCATTTTTTCAAACTCAACAAGGGTTCTTTCAACCGAAATTTTGCCAAGCAACGTGTTATTTTCTTGAATTGCTTTTAACGTTTTTTCTTCAATTTTAAAATCTAACTGACTTGCAAAACGTACTGCGCGCATCATTCTAAGAGCATCCTCATGGAAACGTTCATGTGGATCGCCCACTGCGCGGATGATTTTTTGTTCTAAATCACGTAACCCGTCAAAAATATCAATAACAGTTCGATCTTCTCTTAAAGCAAATGCGTTAATCGTAAAATCACGACGCATTAAATCTTCCTTTAAAGAACGCACAAAAGTTACTTGATCAGGTCGACGAAAATCTTGATAACCACTTTCAGTTCGAAAAGTCGTTACTTCATAGCCTTCCCCATCATGAATTACCATCACCGTGC